>DATBVH010000607.1:0-8018 GCA_036515395.1 Candidatus Angelobacter sp. | reverse complement strand
AAGCCGCCAGTCTGGGCTGCCATCTGGTGGATATTGAGCTGGAAACGGCTGCGCAGCTTAAGCCAAATGATTTCAATCGCTTGCGCCGCTCTGCCCATTTAATCCTCTCATATCATGATTTTCGCGGCACAAAAAAGCTGGAAGAAACTTTTGCCAAGATGCAGCCGCATCCTTCCGACTTCATCAAAATCGTTACCACCGCAAATTCGCTTTACGACAACGTGGTGATGATGAAGTTCCTGGAAAAGTACAGCCACGCTCATTCGCTGATCGGGCTGTGTATGGGTGAGCAGGGCGTCATCAGCCGGGTGCTCTGCGTGCGCGCGGGCAGCCAGTTCACGTTTGCCGCCGCCAATCCCGGAGAAGAAACCGCTCCAGGACAACTAACCGCCCGGGCTCTGCGCGATGTTTATCGCATTGACCAGGTTGACGCCGCAACGCGCGTTTACGGTGTGGCGGGCGATCCTGTGGCCCAATCGCTTTCACCAGCGATGTTGAACACCGCTTTCCGCCGTGAAAACGTGAATGCCGTTTATCTGGCGCTGCACGCCAAAACCATGGAAGACCTGATGGCCTGTGTGCAGGATATTCCCATCGCCGGCCTCAGCATCACCATGCCCTATAAAGAGCCAATCGTGAAGCATCTGGACAAGTGCGATCCATGGACAACCAAAGTGGGCGCTTGTAACACGCTCGTGCGCAGCCAGGACGGCAAGCTCTACGGCTTCAATACTGACGTGAATGGCGTGGTGCGTCCGCTGGAGATGCGCATTCGCCTGCAGGGAGCAAAAATTCTGGTGCTGGGCTCAGGAGGCGCGGCGCGCGCAGCCGTTTTTGGACTGAAAGAGCGCGGGGCTGAAGTCTCCATCCTGAGCCGTAACTCCGCAGCGGCACAAAAGTTGGCCAAACAAGCCAAAGCCAAGTCCATTAATCGCACTATGTTGAAGAAGCTGGAATTTGACGTGATCATCAATGCCACGCCTGCTGGCATGGAAGGCAACAAAGATCCGCTGCCGCTCACAGAGCCGGAGATGAAAGCGAAATATTTTTTTGAAATGGTCTATACTCCGGCGGAAACAAAAATGATCAAGATGGCCCGCGCCCGCGGCATGCACGTAATTCCCGGCGCAGAAATGTTTGTCCAGCAGGGTGCCCGCCAGTTTGAAATATGGACCGGCAAGCCCGCTCCAATTCTCGACATGCAACGTGTGGTGGATCACGCGCTAGCGCAGCAGGCCGCCGCCAAAGCTGCAGAGGTTGGCAACGGGAAAAAAGGAAGCAAGTAAGAACAGAAATTTTGATCACCCGATCACGCGCGATCACCAGATCTCTTACCCTCCCCCTCCCCCCGGTTTCGACCCCAGCCGACCCCACATGACCCAATGCTGAGAGCATCGGCAGAGGGTCGCAAGCCGGATTTCGGTTTGGCCAAGAGCTAATGGCTAAGTACCAAAAGCCGCTTTTCTTCTACATAGCCCACCCGGGGATAGCTGCTTCGTTGCAAATAAAAGCCTTGTGCCATTCAACCGAACGATGACCGAACGGTCGAACCCCTTTTCCGCCTCATTTCGGGTTCCAATCGCGTCCTTTTGAGACCGCACATTCTGTTGTCAAAGACCGCAGATTCCACTACTTTTCCGCTCTGGAGCGAATCCCTAAATCTACCATTTGTTCGCCCTATAGTCAAGAAAAAAATTGCCTTCTTGTAGCGGCATAATTTTGAAAATTGCATCTTCCCTTCTGTCATGGTGAGCGAAGCCCGAACGATCCGCGAAGCGGAGAGCGCGAGGGCGAGTCGAATCCATCCCGAGAATGTCTCCTTGACCATGCTGTGTCAGGGAGTTCTGCCGAGACAGCGTCATCTACTCCCCAACAGTTCAAGGTAAAAATGCATGGAAGAGAACTCCCTGAAGCTGCATGGCAGGGGACACATTTTCGGGATGCTTCGACTTGCGCTGATCCCGCTTCGCGTGACTCGCGCGACGCTCAGCATGACAAGGTCTGAATATCTCGGCAAACTTAAGACACTCTTCACCAAGCTCTGAATGTTCTTTCCCTGTCATCGGCCACACTATTCCTCGATCATCGGCCAGCGTTTGAGAACCCGCATATTGCCGGTCTTCCAGTCTGAATGCAGCGCCGTCAAGACCACGCGCGTGTCGATTTCCACCGTAAAGTCCGTCTTGTCCTCAAAGCGCACAGAGACGCTGTGATAGTCGGACGAAAGACTGACGTCAATCCGTTCCACTGTGCGGCCTTTCATCTCCGTGTACTGAACACGTCCTTCGGGCGCGCGGCGCTGGCGCGTGCGCCGCGTCGGTTTGGTTTTCCTCGGCTGTGGCTTCATGGGTTGAACTGCTTTCCTCTTCCGTTAGTTTCTGCACGATAATGCTGGGCCGCGTGTACCAGCGCTGCCGGCAAGTCAACCTCATGACGATCGCACCAATGGGCCAGGTCGGCGAGTAAATCGGAGATGATGAAAAAACGATCTTCCTTGTCGCCGACTATTTCTTTGGCTAGTCCTGTACGCTGCGCAAAGGCAAGCAGGGCGGCTTCTGCCCAAAGCGCCCGGTCGTCGTTGCCAGGCCCCTCGCCCGAGGGCTGTTCGGCGTTATTTGCATCATCCATGTGTTGATGAGTTATGCAAAATATTAATGTTCCTGCCATTAGTAAACACGTAGTTTAACTCCGTGTTCATCCTGATGCAAGTTCCCGCACACTCTTCGTGTGTCCCATCTTTATAGACTGCTCGGCAAACAAGTATCGCTTTTCCGTCTTAAAGCTGGCCTTACTCAGGAAGAGCTTGCGGAAAAAACGGATTATTCCAAGGATTTCATCAGCCTAGTGGAACGTGGAATTAACGCACCCACGGTCGCGAGACTCCAGAACATTGCTGCGACTCTGGGTGTGGAAGTCTGGCAGCTCTTCTATCCGGGCGGAAACGAGGGAACTGCCTCGCCGGTCAAATCGTCACGTCGTTCTACAGCGCCGCTGTCCCGCCGAACGCACGTTACGCGAAGGAGGCGCGCTACTTCTTGAAACTTTCAGTCTTGGAGATCTGTGCTGGCGCCGGCGGACAGTCTATCGGATTAGAAACCGCAGGTTTTGAACTCGCGGGCGCGCTCGAAATTGATGTGAATGCTTGCAATACGCTTCGGCGTAACAGGCCGAAATGGAGAGTTTTTCAAGAAGATATTCGGGAGTTTGACGCGCATGACTTTAGGGGCATCGATTTGCTTGCAGGCGGTGTTCCGTGTCCGCCCTTTTCGGTAGCTGGTAAGCAGCTAGGGGCCGATGACGAGCGCGACCTCTTTCCCGAGGCAATGCGACTAATCCGGGAGTGTCGGCCTGCGGCTGTCATGCTTGAAAATGTTCCCGGATTTGCATCTTCGCGGTTTGCCCAATACAGAACCGCACTGGTTGACGACCTTTTGGACTTGGGCTATCAACCTGATTGGCAAATTCTGAACGCGTCGTCTTTCCGTGTTCCGCAATTGCGACCACGATTCCTCTTGGTTGCAGTAAAGAAAAAGTTTGCTGGTACCTTTGACTGGCCATCTCCGTACCCGCATCCTCCGACCGTTGCTGAAGCAATTGGAGACATCATGGCTTCAAGAGGATGGCCGGGAGCTCCTGATTGGATGCAGAAGGCAGCAGGAATTGCCCCCACAATCGTCGGCGGATCTAAGAAACATGGTGGTCCAGATTTGGGACCAACCCGCGCACGTCGGCAATGGGCTTTGCTTGGTGTGGATGGGCTAGGTATAGCTAATGAACCGCCCGGCCCAGAGTTTCGCAAGAATTCAAAACCTCGTTTGACCTTGAAAATGGTTTCACGTCTTCAAGGCTTTCCAGATTCCTGGGAATTTACGGGAGGAAAAACTGCGGCTTACCGCCAGATGGGAAACGCTTTACCGCCGCCAGTTGCGGCGGCAGTGGGTACAGCGATTCGAGATGCTCTCAATGGAGTCGTGACGAAGCCACGAGTTCGGCAACGTTTGCTTTTTGATGCAGTTTAGGTCGCAAAAGAAAATGCCTGCAACAACTAAAATCCATCGCCGCATGCTAGAGCTGCTGATTGAAAACCCCCAAGGCCTGTCGATTACCCAAATTCGGAAACTCCTAGATCTGGGAGGCGAAGAACAGCAGCATTTAGACAGAAGGATGCGCGATTTGGACGGAGAACACGAAATTGAGCGAGTGCGCCGGGACGGTGCAACTCTTTACGTCTACAAACACCCGCGGGAGACTCCGAGGGCGAGAGGCCCAATTAAGCGGAACATACGTGGCCAAGTATTGCTCCGGGCCAGCGGTGCCTGCGCCATGTGCGGTAGAACGATTGCTAAGCATGGGATAACGCTACAAATTGATCACATAATTCCAGTTGAATGGGGCGGGAGCAGCGCAATCGAAAACCTGCAGGCACTCTGTGAAGAAGACAACGCCGCCAAAAAGGCGTTCTTCGCGGGGTTTGATCAGGAGTTAATGAGAAAGGTTTTTGCCTTTCAAAAGGTTCATCAAAGAATTGGCCAGCTACTTGTCGCTCTTCATCCAACTTATGTTGAAAGCTTTCTATTGGAAGCTGTTGCTGCGCAAGATGATTGGCGAAAGCGGCTGCGCGAACTGCGCACCCTCGGATGGAAGATCGAAGCTAAAAGAAAGAAACAGCCAAATGGAAGGGTGACTTCGGCCTATAGAGTAGAAAAGTGGAACGAGCTATCCGATGATCCTGCGGCTGACGTTCGTCGCATCGAAAAAGAACAGGGAAGTAAAAGGTAACCTCGTGGACGTGTTCTCCAAAAGGAAGAGATCGCTCGTCATGAGCGGAATTAGGTCGAAACATAATCGTTCGACTGAGCAAGCCTTCATTGAATTTTTAAGAGCATTCCGCATTACTGGTTGGCGACGGCATTATCCCCTTCAAGGTCGGCCCGATTTTGCTTTCCCTAAGTTGAAGATTGCAGTTTTCATTGATGGATGTTTTTGGCACTGTTGTCCGCATTGCTATGATGGCCATTTGCCCAAGCAAAACCGCCATTACTGGGTTCAGAAGTTGGCTCGAAACAAGCGGAGAGATAACAGGAATAATCGACTTTTGAGATCCCGAGGTTGGCGGGTATTCAGAGTTCGCGAGTGCAGCATTTCAAAACGTAAATCCTCGCTGTTCGCAACCCTTGGGATCTTGAATAAGAATACAAGCAGTCAACGCTAATTCTTCCCCGTGACAGCCACGGCAAAGGAGAAACTCTCGCTCCTGTTGCCGAGTGATTAGAGTGTCGCCCAAAGCGAGACGGCCTGACGCCCACAAATAATTTGGGCCCGTCCGCTGGAAAACGAACGAGCCCAGAATCGAAAAGAGAATCGGGTTTACGGCGTCTTTGCTACGTCGCCAACTTTTGCGCCAGTGCCGGTGAAGTTGAGTGTTGCGGAATCCGCATCAATTTCAGTCACGGTGCCTTCGCCGATTTTGGTAGTAATGGTCTTCAGGACTTTTCCGGTTGCGGGATCTTTGATCTGGCGGCCGGCATGGCTGATTTCAAGCACGTCGCCAACTTTTAACCCAGTCTTGCTGCCTACATTGATGATCAGGGTACTGCCACTCACGTCCGCCACCACGCCGGAAACATCAGCCTTGCGCGTGGGGACATTCGCGGCAGACGTGCCCAACTCGCCGCCAACCTGAGTCACGGCCTGCGTCACCGCTTCACCCAGCAGGGTCTGGCCAAAGTTGGAAGCATGCGTATCAAAAGCGCCGCCACCGGCTCCGCCACCGCCGCCACCCGCGCCGAGCAAAGACGTTCCGGAGCGTTTGCTCTCGCCTTCACCAGTCACCGCTGCAAGGATCTCGCCTGTGGTGGTATCAACCAGGCGCGCGCTTATGGCGCAAACCGCCTTGGCTTCACTGCGCTTGATTCCGCCAATACCAAAGCCGTGGGACGACAACCCTGCTCCGCCAATCGCCTTGCTATGGTCGTCGCGGCCAAACTTGGTGATGGAGCCCATAATGATGGCGTCAACGCCCAGGATCTGGCCGATCTTCTGCGCCGTAGCGGGGTTTGCACGATCGCTATTGGAGAAGTTCTGCTCGGCAAGAATCTTGTCCAGGGCCTTGCGTTCAATTACGGAATACTTGCCGTCTTTTACCAGCTTTTCCACCAGCATGTCCGTAATGCCTTTGCCCACATCCTGGTTGCTGCCGTAAATCGAGGACACATAAGACTGGACTGTGCCGTAGTCAAAATCGAGCACGGCGACGCGCTTTTTGCCCGAAGTCTGGGCAGCGCAGGTAATAGCTAAAAGAAACAATGAGCCGATCAGTCGGACCATTCGTGACATTGTTATGCTCCTGGAAGAACAGCTTTTTTTAAGGGGGTCGTTGCGCTCAAACTTTAGCAGGAGAACTCACCTGCCGACAACTACTTTGCATACCTAGTAGTGAAGATTTTCAGTGAAACGTTACTCCTGCACCAGCCAGGCAAGGGCTTCATGGCGGCTTTCAAACGTTGGCAGACGCCGCTTGGAAAAAGTCTGCACACCGGCATAGATCAGTCGTTGCAATCCGCTGATTCCGATCACGGCGGCTTTTCGGACGTACGGCGCGTTGGCCGCTACCTTGGCCTGCAGCACCGCGACCGATTCCTTGTCAAAGCTGGTGCCCGTCACGTCATTCAGCGTAAGCACGGTGTTCGGCGGCTCCTGCGCGATCACGCGATGGCCTTCTTCCGCCACCGCTTTCAGCATTGCCACATCACAATGCGAGTAGTTGATAAACAGGATTCGTTTGCCCTGGTGCTCAATAAAGCGCACGCGCCCGGGAGCTATAGCGTCGATCGTGCTGGACTGCAGTTCGTAAGTAGTTGCGCTTGCCATCGGAATATTGTGGCGCTGAAGGCGGCAAGTCGAAAGGTAACGAAAGTAAGAGGACTTTTGCGGCCCACAACGCTGTGAGAAGCGCCCAGGCGCAATCAATCGAGCGGGTATAAATGGCGATTGGGGATAAGAAGTGAAGTTCAAATGTCCGTGCGGCCGCCCATTTCCTCCAGAACTTCCAGCAGCGCGTTAGGATCGTGCGAGTCAATGGTCTCGTCTGCCCATTTACAAAGCGCCGCCAGCCGCGGGCTCAGCCCAAGAATGCGGACCTTTGGATTGAGCTTTCTTATCTTCTCCGCCACGTCCGCGCTTTTCAGGTCGGGCAGCTCCGCTTCAATGCAGACGGCATCAACGTTGGGAAAACGCTTGTACATCTCCACGCCTTCCTTGCCGGAATATGCTGTCACAACGTTGTGCTTGGCTGATTCTAGCAGCAGTTTGCGTGTGGAAAGTCCGTCCGATCTCTCCGATTCAATGATCAAAAAACCTAGTCGATGTCCATTTGCAGGCATGCACCGTTGGATGCTTTTTCCCTGGCTTCCGTCGGCTGCAATCGTGGGAGACCGCCTATTTCCAGTTCTTCTCCGCTCCAGCCAGAATCCCGGCGAACACCTCAATCCCATCCCACAGATTTTGCAGGCGAAGGTTTTCATTCGCGCCGTGCTGGTTGTTGTCGTGGTTGGCAATAGGCAAGCCGACTACCGGAGTCTTCAGCACGTCAGTAAACAGGTACATGGGAACGCTGCCGCCGAGCAGCGGCATCTTAATCACTGGCGCACCCACTGTTTGCTCCATTGCGTTTACCACCGGCTGAACTGCGGGATCGTCCATGGCGACCCGGGCAGCTTTGTATCCTGCTCCCCAGCTCACCTTGATTACCTTTGCATGCTGGCGGCGTATCTCGATATCCGGCGTTTGCCGCACGATATAAAAACCCTGCTGCGTAATAAACTGCTCCACCAGTTGGTGGACTCGCTCAGGATTCTGGTTCGGCACCAGCCTAAAGTCGATGGATGCTTTGGCCGTTGGGGAAATTGCGTTCTGCGCTTTGTCCTCGACGTGCCCTGCCTCAATGCCCCGAATATTCAGAGCCGGTTGCGTGATGGCCATTGGCAGGGAAGCTCCCGCGCTCTCCGTCCAAGCCAGTC
>DATBVH010000606.1:0-4989 GCA_036515395.1 Candidatus Angelobacter sp. | reverse complement strand
CCTTTTGGAGGTGCGGGATCAAAAAGGACAATTTGCTCCCCTCAATCGCTCACCGGCCAGGCGGGGGTGCAACTTTGGATCGCTCTATCTCCTATCCCCTTCACAGTTTGACCCGTGCCACCTAACCTCTTAAACTTTGATCAGAGCCACACTTCACTCCGCCTGTGCGGGAGGGGTTCCCTGAGGTCTGCTTTCCTGACGTATAAACGATTGTTTTTGCTGCTGTTTTTAGGCGTCCTGAGTTCCAGCCCTGTTTTTGCCCAAAGCCCGGTCACGCTGGATACTAGCGAGGCGCTGTTTACCGTTTTGACCGCCATTAATGTTTGCGGATATGACGCGGAACTGGCGTCTGCCGATCCTGTGCGCATGGCTATTCGTGGCGAGGTCGGCCGCAACCTCGAGGGGTCGGAGAAGGCCAAAGCCGCTGCTGACGCGATCTGCTCCTTCTATCACGATCATCAGCAGAGAACCGATACGCTTACGCTCTCCGAATATGTGTCGCTCGGGCTTTATCTGAACCCGCCACCAGCGCTTACTTTGAAGGCCAAGGAATCCGATCTTCCTCCGGATGCCAGCGCTGTGCTTGGATTGGTGCCACTGCTCGGCAAGTTCTATACCGACGTAGGAATTCACGAGCTCTGGGACCGGCATGCAGCGGCATATGCGGAGTTGACGGATCGATATCGCATGGCGCTGACCAAAATGATCGACGACACGGAGCTCTATCTCAAGCTGCCGTCGAACAGCTACATGGGTCGGACCTTCACCATGTATGTAGAGCCAATGGGAGCTTCGTCCGAGACCAACGCCCGCAATTACAGCCTCGAATACTACGTGGTGATCACACCGGGGACGAACATTGCACTGAAGATCGACCAGATCCGACACGCATATCTGCACTATCTGTTGGATCCGATGGTTGGAAAGTTTGCGGCTAACCTGGTCGCGCTCGCTCCTTTGATGGATGCGCTACGTCTCGCGCCCATGGACGAGGCCTTTAAAGACGACGCTTCCCTGCTGGTGACAGAGTGCGTGATTCGCGCGGTAGAGGCCCGGACCCTGGCGAACAGAAAAGCCAGCCAGGCTGAACAAGAATCATCGGTGCAAGAATCGGTGTCGCAGGGTTTTGTGCTGACGCGGTATTTTTACGACAAGTTAATTCCATTTGAAAAAGACAATATCGGCTTTAAGAACGCGTTGCCAGCTTTGATCAGCGGAATAGATGTTCGCCACGAAGTGAAACAGACTGCACAGGTGCAGTTTGCCACCGAGTCTGATCCCGAGATTCTGCATCTGGCGCGTGCGAAGGAAGGCCGGCTCCTTACCACCGCAGAGGAGCGTTTATCTGCGGGGGATTCGGACACAGCCGAAAGGCTGGCCAAGCAGGCGCTGGCGGAAAAGACTGAAGATCCTGGACGCGCTCTTTTTATCCTGGCACAAATTTCGCTAAACAAGAATATGGATGGAGCACGCGATTACTTTGAACAAGCATTGCATGCAACCAGCGAGCCACAGGTTGTGGCCTGGTCACATATTTATCTCGGACGCATTCTCGATCTTCAGGATGATGACACCGGCGGGCCGCTGCGGGCGCAAGCCGTAGCTCACTACAAGGCTGCCGAAGGCGCGAGCGAAACTCTACCTGCGGCCAAAGCGGCAGCTGAGCAGGGCCTGCAAAAGCCGTACGCACCACCGGCCGGCGCCAAGGATGCCAAGGATAAGGATAAAGACACCGCGACGGATAACGACAAAGACGACCAGAGCAACTGACCGGCTTTGATCGCGCGCCAGAGTTGCAATTTCGGGAGAATGGGAATGACAAAAGCGGCAGTGCTGATCGCAGTGCTGGCGGCCAGCCATGCGGTGGCGCAGGCGCAGTCTGCGGCATCAGCGCCTGGTTCGTCCAACTCGCAACAGACTGCCGGCCGCCCACCGATCCAGACCAAGACACGAGAAGAGTACAAGGCGTATCAGGCGGCGGTAGCGAATGGGCAAAATCCTGAAGCCATGGAAAAAGCGGCTGACGATTTTGCAGCTAAATTTCCCAATAGTGATGCCCGCGTGTTGCTTTACCGGGCAGCCATGAGCAGCTATCAGAATGCGGGGAACCCAGACAAGATGATGAACATGGGGCTTAAAGTGCTGGCCATAGATAAAGATGATCCTGAGGCCCTCATCGGAATTGCAGAAATTCTTGAAGAACGCACCGGACTCACCGACCTCGATCGCCAGCAGCGTTCAGAGCAAGTGGTCGAGTACGCAAGCCATGCACTGAAAAGCTTGGACACGGACTTAGCGATTCCGGCTGGAACTTCGCCGGACAGGGTTGAGGCATATAAGAAATACCTGCGCTCGACAGCCCTGGCAATCATTGGAACCATGTATTACAAGCAGGAGCATTATCCAGAAGCCGAGACCAAGCTGCGGGACGCAATGGAAGTTGACGCGGCCGATCCTGATCCAGTAATCGTTCTTCGCCTTGCGCTGGCATTGGACCAGCAAAAAAAATATTCGGACGCACTGGAACAAGTGAATCACGCGGTTGAGCTGACCCAGGAAGGGACAGACCTCGGCAGGATGGCACGGAATGAGCGCGATCGACTGGTTGTGCAGGCCGGCGGGAGCGGAGCGGCAGTCAATACGCCGACTTCGAATCAGGCTGCGCCACAAACCAGTGCACCACTGAACCAAGCGTCTCCGAGCCCGGCTTCCGGCCCGGCGCACTGAGCAGGGAATCTTGAATGTTGACGTCTAACAGAGCAGCCGCAAACCTTGAGGAGTCCATTGGACACGTGTTTGCTTCGCCTGAATTTCTGGAGCGCGCACTGACTCACAGCTCGCAGGCCCGAGAGGCAGAGATGCTGCGGCCCGGTTCCGGGGAGCGCGCCCGTGACAATGAGCAATTGGAATTTCTTGGCGATGCTGTGCTCGGGCTGGTTACGACCGAGGAATTATTTCGCCGGTTCCCGGAATTCAACGAAGGCCAGCTTTCGAAACTTCGTGCACATCTCGTAAGCAAGAACCATCTGATCCGTGTCGCGGAACAGCTGCAGTTGGGAAAATTTTTGCGATTGGGACGCGGCGAAGAAAAAAGCGGAGGACGAGGTAAAGCTGCTTTACTGGTCGATGCTCTCGAAGCGGTGCTCGGCGCTGTCTATCTCGACGCCGGCCTGGAGCCCGTGCGGAAGATAATTTTAGAGCGAATCGTTCAACCGGAGCTTGAAGAATTTGTCTCCACCGGCCGCGCAGCCAAGGTCACCGATTACAAGTCCGCTCTACAGGAAGCCTTGCAGGCAAGTGCGCGTCCGCAGCCGGCTTACGTATTAGTAAAGGAGTCCGGTCCCGAGCACCAAAAGACCTTTACCATTGAAGCGCGTTTGCTCGCGCTCGGGAGCGGACAAGTCGAATTCGTGGGCCGCGCACTGGGCGCAACCAAGAAGACTGCCGAGCAGGAAGCGGCGCGGCAAGTGCTTGAGCACCTCGCTTCCCTGCCCTCCGATAACGGAGCATCCCGTTGAGCTTGGTTCGCAGGCACGCCGATCGTCATTCCGGTTGGCCGGAATCCTTTCAATCTTTGCTGGGAACGGTGGTGATCGCGGTCTTTGTGGTCACGTTTGTGGTGCAAGCGTTCCAGATTCCGTCGGAGTCCATGGAGAATACCCTCCTCATCGGCGATTACCTGCTGGTGGACAAATTGCATTTCGGCAATGACGGCTTCTGGGGCCATTTCCTGCCGTACCGGAGAGTGAAGCACGGAGACATTGTTGTCTTTCATTACCCCATTCATCCCAGCGAGCATTTCGTGAAGCGGGTCATCGGAATTCCCGGCGACCGCGTCCGCATGATTGATGGTCGCGTTTACGTAAACGGCAAGCTGAATATTGAACCTTACGCCCGTTACTCTCGTCCCAATGATGGGGGCATCGAAGCGCTGTTTCGCGATGATTTCCCGCGGATTGACCTGCCGGTTGCCGGATTAAACGGCGCGTGGTGGCTGGAAATGAGAAAGATGGTTGATAACGGCCAGTTGATCGTTCCCGAAGGTAATTACTTTGTAATGGGCGACAATCGCGACGATTCTTTGGACAGTCGTTATTGGGGCTTTGTGCCCGCAGAAAACATCGTAGGCCGGCCGCTGGTCATTTACTGGTCTATGCGCAGCCCGGAGAACAACTATCCGGCCGATGGAAACAAACTGGCGCGCTTCGTCTATGCTATGAGTCACCTGGTCCAGATCACGCGGTGGGACCGGGCGTTGCGGTTGGTACAGTAAATTTGGCGAAAGAGGACGAGATTGGCTCATAAAGAAATCAAAGAAGAAAAGCCAAAAGAAACTACCGTCGAGTTCTTAGCCTCACTGGCGGGAGTGCTGGTAACTGGTCTCTTCATTATTACCTTCATTTTGCAGGCCTTTGAAATTCCCTCGGCCTCAATGGAGAACACTTTGTTGATTGGCGACCACGTGTTTGTTAATCGCGTGCAGTTTGCGCCGCCTAGCCGCTGGATCAAGCCAATTGTCGCTTACACGCAAATTCATGATGACGATATCGTGGTGTTCCTGTCACCTTCTGAATCGAACCTCTATGTGGTGAAGCGAATCATGGGAGTTCCCGGGGATCGCATCCATCTGCGCGATGGAGCGGTGTACCGCAATGGACAGAAACTTAGTGAACCGTACGTTCTGAATACGGGGTTCAACCCTAACGATCCATACCGTGATAATTTTCCGGAGGTGCTGCCCTCCGAATACAGCAATGTAACTTCGGAGTGGAAACTAACCATGCCGCAGCATGTCGAGAATGGTGACCTGGTGGTGCCCCCTGACAGTTACTTCGCCATGGGAGACCATCGAGACGTCAGCTATGACAGCCGTTATTGGGGCTTCATTCCCCGCGAGAATGTAATCGGGAGGCCAATGTTTATATATTGGTCATTCGAAACGCCGCCAAATCAATATCAACAGACCAGCTTTAGCGACCGGATTTCATT
>DATBVH010000605.1:0-4437 GCA_036515395.1 Candidatus Angelobacter sp. | reverse complement strand
AGCCAGGGGTCCCGGAGCGAGTTGCGAAAAAGCGAGACCCTTCAGATAATCTTCCTGGCTGATCCATCTTCGCTCTTCGACGAGGTCCTTCTGCATGTACCCGACAAGGGCAATGGGGCCGCCGAAGCCGATACAGCCCAGTTTCAGGAAGTAGAGTGCAAACTGGGTGAGAGAAACAGGCACCTGCTCTTCGGTTTGCAGCGCGGTGGTCATCAAGACACCGGCACCGGATCGAAGATCACAATTTTCGCTGCTGGCGCACCATTCTCTTGCTCCTCTGGGACATATAGCTTGTGAGTCGCGGTGTCGATGGCCAAGCTGTGGACGCGTTTTTGAACTGGCACGTCTCCCAGTTTTCTAAAGTGTGTTGGATCATCTTCTTGAAATACCGAGATTGCGCCTGTGTAGCAGGCGACATAGATCCGCTTCAATCCAGCATCGAATGCAATTACATCCCCACCCTTGGCTTGAGGGAAAGAAGCAATCGGCTGATGCGAGTCTAGCCGGAAGACAGTCATAAGATCGTTTTCTTCACACGAGAGGAAGGCCAGCCGATGCTCCACGTCGAGCGCCATCCCATGATTGCCGCGACAGTCGCCAACCGCATATTCCGCAACCTCCTTGTCGGTTGCTGGATCAATCTCAGCGATGACGTTCTTGTCTTGCAGATTTACGTAAATTCGTTTTGAGACAGGATCGTAGCGGGGATTGCCGGTTTCACTCGCAAAATGCAAAGTGGTGACAGTCTCATCTCTCCTGGTATCCACCACTGCTTCTGCGTGAGCGCGCTCGTCGGAAACGTACACCTTGTGAAAAGGTGGCGCATACGCAATTCCGTCTGGCTTTGACTCAGTCGGAATTTTTTTAATCAGTCTCATTTGGTCAAGATTGATAACACCGATCTTGTTCTCGAGCCAGTTGGAGGTATATGCCTTTTTGACATCTGGAGCAATTTCAACTCCTTCAATACCCGGCAAATCCTTAAGCGTCTTAGTCAGCTTGTTCGCTTTTAAATCGATGACGTAGAGCAGACCTGCCCCAAGGTGAGTGGAAAATAACAGATTACGAGCCGGATCAATTGTCAGGTAATCGAATCGCTTTCCCTTGGGGCCAGGTAACTCGATGTATGCGACTTGTTTAAGAAACTGGGCCCCGGAAGCGGGTGCCGTCTTATCTGTACTGGTTCCCGCAATGCCTGCCGGCACTTTACAGCAACAGAGCGCAATAGTAAAAAGCGCCAGCAGGAGAGAGCAGGAATACTTGTACGTGTCAGACATCGGTTTCATTCAGGTTTCTCATTGATCTATTTTTTAGAGTTGGTTTGATCGAGAGCAGCACGTAGTCCCTTGGCAAGCTTTAGAGCATTGTCGTTTGCCCAAAAATGCATAAAGAATAAGCGCGGCTCTTCCTCGAGCATATGGCTATGGATTGCATTCACCTGAATTCCATTCTGCTGGAGCGCTTTGATTACTGGATTGACTTCGCTACCCAGCAACACGAAGTCCCCAGTTATTGCGGCTTTTCCTGCCCCGGTAGGCTGGAAGTTCATGCCTGTTGCAAGTCCCATTGAGCCAGGGACCGGCATTCCAGCCTCGGTCATCTTCTCCGCTCTGGGAACAGAAACTTGATACACGCCCCCATTGACCTTGCCTTTATACCCGATGGCCTGGTCTATAGCTGCCGTGTCCAGATCGATGGCTGACTGGCTGGCCGAAGGCTGGGATGGCACAGGCGTCTTTGTCGATGCAATTACCTGTTTAATCGCTCCAGCCAACTTGACCGCATCTCCGTGACCCGCAATGTGCATGTACATTACACGTGGCGTTTCATGCAAAAGATGATTGTGAAGTGCGGTGACCTGCAATCCGTTTTCCTCCAGCGCGGACATAGCCGGCGATATTTCGTCTTCGGTTAGCACGAGATCACCCATGACCATGGCATTCTGCCCCGGGCTGCTGAACGCGACCCACGAGCCGAGCGCAAACCCAGCTTTGACTTGCACGCCATCTACGGTCACCTTAAGGTCGCCGCGTGGAAGTCCGAATTTGTAAGCTCCATCGCCTTGCAGTTGGCCTGAGCGGCCCAGGGCCTGCTCTACTAGCTTGTAATCGTTCTCCGATGAGGCAGTCTGCGCCATTGCGCAACCTAGCATCAGAAATTGAATCAGCGTCAGCACACCGATTTTGTTAATCATGATTTCCTCCTTGGTTTATCGAATTCCGTCGCCGCTGCTCATTCTCGGCACGCGCTTCGGCTTTTAGTACAATGGATGCTCCAGCTGTTGGCGGTTCTTCCGGTGGGTGTTTTCCTCCAAGTATGACGCCTGCGCACGGATCTTTGGCCCTTATTTTTGCCCAGCATGGGCTTTCTCAGTACGTCCGCCAGCATTTTTTAGATACTACATTTAAGGGCCTTTACCACGCCAATGCCTTTGACATGGCATTGCTGATGCCGTATTTTTTCGTGTTGATTTTGCTCGCGACGTATGGAATTCATCGCTACGCGCTGGTATATCTCTATTACAAGAATAAGAAGAACCGCACTACTGAGCCTGCCCAGAAATTCTCGGAACTGCCGCGGGTCACGGTGCAGCTTCCCATTTTCAATGAGCAGTTTGTGGTTGATCGCCTGTTGCAATCTGTGTGCCGGCTGGACTATCCGCGCGAGAAGCTGGAAATCCAAGTGCTTGACGATTCTACGGATGAAACCGTCGCCGTGGCGCGCGGACTCGTCGGGCATTACTCAGCGCAGGGATATCCGATCACGTATCACCATCGCACGAATCGCGCCGGATTCAAGGCGGGCGCGCTTCACGAGGGGATGAAGACTGCCACCGGAGAATACATCGCGATCTTTGACGCTGATTTCGTTCCACCGCCGGATTTTCTTCAGCGCACGATTCATCATTTCACCGGCGAAAACATCGGGATGGTCCAGACGCGCTGGACGCATATCAACCGCAACTATTCTTTTCTAACCGAGGTTGAGGCCATCCTGCTCGATGGTCACTTTGTGCTGGAACACTCCGGTCGGGCGCGCAGTAACGTATTTTTTAATTTCAACGGGACAGCCGGCGTGTGGCGGCGGGCTGCGATCGAAGCTGCCGGGGGCTGGCAGCATGACACGCTGACCGAAGATACCGACCTTTCCTACCGCGCTCAGCTCAAGGGATGGAAATTTATTTATCTTCAGGACGTTGAGTGCCCCGCCGAGCTTCCGGTGGAGATGACCGCATTTAAGACGCAGCAAGCGCGCTGGGCAAAGGGACTGATCCAGACCGGAAAGAAAATTTTGCCGCGCGTGCTGAATAGCAATCAACCGTTTCGCGTGAAGCTGGAATCCTGGTATCACTTGACCGCGAACCTGAGCTATCCGTTGATGGTGGTTCTGTCGGTGTTGCTGTTGCCCGCAATGGTCATTCGTTTTTATCAGGGCTGGTTTCAGATGCTCTACATCGACGTGCCCTTGTTTCTAGCATCGACGTTTTCCATTTCAAGTTTTTATCTAGTGTCACAGCGCGAGCTCTTCCCCAAGACATGGCCGCGTGCACTGCTCTACCTGCCATTTTTGATGGCGCTGGGTATCGGGCTCACAGTCACCAACACGATTGCCGTCATTGAGGCTTTGGTCGGAAAGCAAACGGCGTTCGCGCGCACTCCAAAATATCGCCTGGAATCGAAAAAAGACAGGCTGCGGGCTGCGAAATACCGCAAACGCCTGGGCTGGGTGCCTTGGGTTGAGATGTTGATTGGCAGCTACTTCGCAATCACTGTAGTTTACGCTTTGCAGAACGAAAACTACTTCACCGTGCCATTCCTACTGCTGTTCGTGGTCGGCTATTGGTATACCGGCCTGATGTCGCTGCTGCAGGGGCGTTTCGCAGGACTGACTTTGAGCACGTCTGAAAGTCACTCCAAACCTTTTCCTGTCGGTGTGTGAAGCTGAAAGCTTTTCAGCGCAGATTCGCCAAGTTCAATCGAGAGATCGCGGAGAACGGCGAATCGTCATCTCTTTCTTTGCATTTCAAGAGCGTAGAGTTAGAATGCGTTTCGCTTCCATTGTGCCTCGGAGGAGATTCTTATGAATTACCGCAGTCTGGCGCTTTTGTTGTTGCTGACGGCTTTGGTCATTGTGCTCCCAAGTTGTGGAAACGGGCACAGTGGCGAGACATACATTTTAATTTCCACGAATGTCAAAGTGCCTTATTGGCAGAGCGCATCAGCGGGGTTCAGCCAGGCGGGAGGCAGGTTAGGTGTGGGCTACGCTTTCAATGGACCGGACACGTACGATCCGGGCGCGGAACGAACCACCTTCGACGCGGTTATAGAGAAAAAGCCATCCGGAATTCTAGTTTCTGTCGCCGATCCGGCTGTGATGAAAGATTCAATCGACAGAGCTATCGCAGCGGGGATTCCCGTAATCACCATCGATTCCGAC
>DATBVH010000604.1:0-6566 GCA_036515395.1 Candidatus Angelobacter sp. | reverse complement strand
CTCTTTGCCGTCTTCTAATATGGTGAAGTCGTCTTGCTTAAGATCGGTGACGGCGCCGTCCTTCTCCGTTGCAACCACATCCACCACCACAAGGCGGGTAATACTCTTGAGCACTGTGGCGGATTCATAGACGGGAGCGGGCTTTTGTTCTTTGTCTTTTTCTGGGGGTGGAGCTTGGGCTTGCGCTGGACCGGAAGCCGCTGGCGCGGCCTGAGCGGGCTGGTTCGATGCCGCAGTTGTAGGTGTCTGCGGCTTCATCCCTGCAGCCAGCAGAAGTATCAGGCCACAGACCGACAATATCCTGATGCAAGCGCTAGTCATTAAACGCTCCTTGATGCAGCAGAGTACCAGATATAGTTTGCTTCCGCGACCTTTAACTGTAAAGAATAGTTGGCTCCCACGACGCTAAAGCCATCGGAAACATGGGACTTGAAAGCCTCGATCTTTATAGTCAATGTCATCTACTGCGGATAGAGATAAAAAAATCCGAGCTTGCACTGGAGCATCGCGAACCTAATAAGATTTTTTTGATTCGAATGCAGGCGAAGGCCAACTCCGCGGAAATGACATAAAAAAAACGTCAATAATTCTTCGGCGTTCCATTTCGGGATTTTGTTTTGCAAACTTTAACGAAATATCTACATTCATTTCGTTCGCAGCAACTATTATTCACGATAGTTTTTGGGCCCAAACAAACCTGGAGGCTGCATGATGCAACATCTGCGCCGTAGTCGTTTGTTGTTGGCTGTACTCCTGCTGGTTGTTCCAACGTCGCTGTTCGCCCAATGTGGCGTGGAGCGCTGGTCAGTAAAAACCGGGACTGACGCTGATGTCGGCCTGGTCAACCTGAATTCTTCCACCAACACAACAATTGCAGCGCTGCGTGCGCCGGCCGCGCCCAATCCTATCCCGCCCAATAACCGCGTGTCGCCGTGGGAAACCACGGAGTGGGTGCTAAATGCTACGCTAACGCTCTACAAACTGGAAAGCGACTCCGACTACCATCTGGTGCTTCAAGATGCAGGCGGGCTCACCATGATCGTTGAGATTCCGTCACCCACATGCGTTGGCGCTGGCAGCCCATTCTTGGCGGGCATTACCAATGCGCGGAATGAATTTAATGCCAGGTTTACCGCCACTACCAGCTTCCAGACAGCCAACATCCCCGTCCAGATCAAGGGCGTCGGCATGTTTGATTTTCTGCACGGGCAAACCGGAGTCGCGCCTAACGGAATTGAACTGCATCCGGTCCTGGATGTTATTTTCAATCCCGGCACAAGCCCGGCTTTTGCTCTGAGTGCCTCGCCAACTACGGTGTCCGTGGCGCAGGGCGGAACAAAAACAACTACGGTCTCGACAACCGTTTCCGGCGGTTTCAACTCTGCGATTTCGCTCTCAGCCAGCGGCCTGCCTTCAGGCGTTACAGCTGCGTTTAGTCCAACTTCCATCGCAGCGCCAGGCTCTGGCAGTTCCACTCTGACGTTTACCGCCAGCAGCACCGCTGCAGCCGGCACTTCCACAGTTACGATCAATGCCAGCGGCGGCGGAGTCTCGCACAGCACAACGGTTTCTCTGACAGTTGGTTCAGGTGGGACAACTACTCAAATCCTTGGCAATCCCGGGTTTGAAAATGGGTCGACCAGCCCAGCGCCGTGGACCGTAACCAGCGGCGTCATTAATAACTCCACCAGCGAGCCGCCTCATGCTGGGTCCTGGGACGCATGGATGGATGGCTACGGCACCACGCATACTGACACGGTGCTCCAGCAGGTAACGATCCCAGCCGCCGCTACCGCAGCAACGCTGACGTTCTTCCTGCATATCGACACGGCTGAAACCAGCACCACTACCGCCTTCGATACCATGACGGTGCAGGTGCGGAACTCGTCCGGCACCGTGCTTTCAACCCTGGCGACGTTCTCCAACCTGAACCATAACACCGGATATTCGCAGAAATCGTTTAACCTGCTTAGCTTCAAGGGGCAGACAATCCAGATCTTCTTCAAGGGCGTGGAAGATTCCACGCTGCAAACTTCATTCGTCGTGGACGACGTAAACCTGAACGTAACGCAATAAGGAGAGCTTATGAAAAAATTCGCGCTTGGGATTTTATTGCTTTGCGGCACGGTGACCTGCGTCCTGGCCGCACAACAACAGGCTTCGGTGGACCGTCCGGCGGAGCCAAACCTCGCTTTTGACGATGATGGCGGAAAAGCCCAGATTGTTCCTGTCGACTTTTCCTTGGCTGGACCAAAAACTTTCCATGGCGGACCAGTCCTCGCTTCAGCCCAGCAGGTGAGTATTTTTCTTGGCGCGGGTTGGGGCGATACTCAAGTCCGTGGTCGTGAAGCGTCTCTTCTCGACGTCACGGCATCCGCCGGGAACGCCCAGGTTACGGAGTTGAAACAGCACAGCATCAAAACGCTGCGTGCCGCTCCAAAACTGGAAGACTTCACTGATCTCAGCCAAAGCAAGGTGAACGACCTCACGATTCAGCAGAAACTCTCAGATCTGCTGAAAAGCAAGGCCATTCCCGCGCCGACGGCGGGCACTGTCTTTGTGATCTTCCTCGCTCCGCGCATTCAGTCAACTCTCGGAGGGCTTCAGGGCGGCATCGATTACGCGGCATACCACAACTTCGTCAACCTGGAAGCCGGCGAAATTCATTACGTCGTGGTACCGTTCCATGAAAATGCTGATACACACAGCGCGGCGGCAACACGCGCCTTCGCTGAGACTGCTTTGAACCCGAACGGTCAGGGCTGGTTCTGAAATGTCGTGAAGCTGTAACGACAAAAAAGAATCGGGAAAAGAGAACTCGGGTGCCCCATCCTTTCCGCTGCTTTTTGTGGAAAGGGTGGGGTTACTCTTTTTCCTCGTCCTCTTCCTTATCGCTTCCCGGATGCTCTTTGATCCATTTTGCCGCCGCGGTCTCAGCATGCTTTTTCTGGGCAAGAGTGAGCCTCCGCGCCAGTCCCTCTGCTTCTGCCTTGCTCTCACTTGATCCGAACTGCGCCCCGATTGTGAACCATGTGAATGCCTTACCTCTGTCTGGCCCGCATTTACCTAAGTAAAGCCTGCCGAGTTCGTACATTGCCTGTGCCTGTCCGTGCCCGGCGGCTTCCTTATACCAGTGAATCGCCACCGGGCAATTGCCCTGGCCTGCGGACTGTCTCGCCAGCTCCAATTGCGCAGCCGGTTGCTTCTGTCGGGCCGCTTCGGCATACCATTTGCGCGCTTCTTCAGTATCCTTGCTCACGCCAGCGCCTTCATCGAGCCCCTTGGCCAGATGCAGCTGCGCCTCCGCGTTTCCCTGCATCGCCGCCTTGCGGTTCCACTCTGCTGCTTGGGCCGGATCGGCGGCCACGCCAAAACCGCGCTCATAGATAAACGCCAAGTCCCGTTGCGCGCGCGGATCGCCCTGCTCTGCCGCTTTGCGCTCCCAGAGCACTGCCTGAGCGTAGTCAACGGGTATGCCGCGACCATAAAGGTAAATCCGTCCCAGCTCATACTCAGCCGGCGCGTAACCCTGGTTGGCTGCTGCCGTAAGCAGGCGTATCGACTCTTTTCCATCCGGCTTTACATGCATTCCCATGTCATAGCAGGAAGCCAATGCCGTTTGCGCCGCAGGATCATTCACGTCAGCGCGCCTTTGAATGGCGGTAAACTCATTTTCAGCGCGCGGGCAGACGTCTGATTTGCCTGCCTGTGCTGCTGCAATACTGAAGCTACTGAAGCAAATGATCGTGAACGCAAAGAGCCTGAGCGGATAGCCTGAAGCCATGTTGTTCCTTAAGGAGAGTCAGTATAGTTCGACAGAGGCCAACTCGTCTCAACCATCCTGCTGTTTTGAATTTCTTTTAACATTCCCAAAATGGAACGGCGTTATTTGCTCCATCAAAGCGTGTATTTGCGCAGTGGAATTCGTTTTGGATCCACATAAGATGTCCGCATTAGTAGGCCGAGCTTTCAGGGCATCTATCCGAACAGGTCTTTAATTTCCTATGTGTCACGATTGTTCTTGACAGGTTCTAGTCACCCGTGAGAAGTTACCGCGACGAAATTTCTTGCGAGGTGAAAGATGTCAAAGAACGTTACAGTTCACGTGCATGACAAATTAAATCTGGAACAATGCCAGAAAGTCCTGGCTGCGGTTCTTACAAAAGCGGGACATACCGGTTGTTTTTCGGGCTTGAAAATCAGTTTCGAGAATGTAGTCGATCCAGCTAACATTGGTCTGGTCGTGGACAAGACCCTTCAGGTTAACGAGATCGGTCGCTGAAGTCGCCGATGGCACTTCAACCTCCCCGGCTAGGCCCAGGCGCGATTTATCTTCGATCTCTTGACGGGCTGTTCCGGTCGAATGCCGACCTGATTAATGTTGCCGAGATCGAGCCGCAAACTTTGTGGACGAAGGCGACGGCCTCTGATTCGGTGCCGCGCGGCAGCCGGGGTGAGTTGCGTTACGTATGCGCGCTGCCGCAGCGGTTGCTCGCGCATGGCGTCGGTTATCCCGTTGCAGGAACAACTTGTGATCAGGAACGGCATATTAGTGAGTTCCGCTTGTGGAGCGAGGAACTCGCGGCTCCGTGGGTGAGCGAACACCTGAGTATCCTCGACGTTAGAGGCGCACGCGGCAGCCGAAATTGTGGTTTTCTCATGCCGCCTCTGCAAACGGAGAAGCAGGTAACACTTGCCGCGCACAATATCAAGAATCGCCAAAAGGTATTAGGTCGGCCTTTCGCCTTCGAGACAGGCGTAAACTATTTTTCCCCGCGAGACTTCGAGATGTCGGATGGCGAGTTTTTCGCGGCTGTCGCCGACACTGCGGACTGCGGCATTTTGCTCGATCTAACCAATTTATGGGTCAACGACCGTAACGGCCGCGCCAAGATCGGCGATGTTTTAGCCAAACTTCCTCTCGAACGCGTATGGGAAGTGCATCTCGCGGGTATCGAGTTTGCGCACGGCCATTGGCTGGACGCACATTCCGGAAGGATTGATCCTGAGTTGGTATCCATTGCCGCCGAAACCGTAGCAAGCCTTCCAAATCTCGGGGCCATCATTTTCGAAATTGCTGCGGACCGCGTGGCTAGTTTTGGCCCAACAGCATTTCTACGGCAAATGGAGACACTTCATGAGTTGTGGGACGTAAGAATGAAAGGCGCAGCTGTGACGCCGAAGCCCGCCGCAGAGCCGGTGTTTGAGGCACACGACGCACCAGCACCGGAGAGTTGGGAATGTCTGATTGCGAAGCGAATGCTCCCCGCAGAAGAGCGGCCGGGGAATTCTTGCGAAGAATTGCAAGTGAGAGCGGAGGACGAACAAAGTTTTTCACTGTATGGGCGCTTGGTCTCTGCTTTCCGGGCTGGGACGATTGCGGAAATGCTCGAAAATACCACTCGTTTACTGCTACTCGGGATTGGCGAGACGGCACTCCGCGTTCTCATAGATCGCTACGTCGCGACTACACTTCCGGCCGCCTTTCCAACCGATGAAGCTCTTAATTTCCGGTGTTTTCTGGATGCCCATCCGATTTCGGTTCCCGGACTCAAGGAGATTCTGAAGTTTGAAGCGACTTTGCTTGAAGCGGCAGCGAATAACATTATTATGCAGGTCACATTGCCGAAGGATATTGAGGCAATACTGATCGACATTGCAGCAGGAAAGCTGCCGAGGTCCTCCGAGGATCTACCCGTCGCGGTTTTCGAAATCGGCGTTGATGCCGTTCCGTTCATTCGTATCCTTGACGAATAGCCATCAGGACATGCCACATAATAAGCCTGCGGTAATTCGCCGGACTCCAGAATTCATTAGTCTCCATCTCACAAGTGATCGTTTCAACCGGTGAGTGCTTCTCGCCTCAAACTCGGGTACTGAAACGTCCCCACCTTTCGCAACCTGCGCACAAGACACGCATCGCCCCTCAGAGTTACAATTTCGTTTTCGCAACTTGCTGTCATTCTGATCTGAAAAGTCCAAAGTCAATGGAGGCATCCTGTGGACGATCTGCCTGAGAAGCCGGAAAAGCCCGAACAAAGCGACAAGCCCCAAAAATCCAAACCATCATCCGGCGTTTCTCGCCGGGACTTCCTAAAGATCTCCGGGGTCTCTGCTGCCGTTCCGCTGGTCAGCCACGTCAGCGCCTTGGCACTTGACGACTCGCCGCATGTTCAGGGGCCGGGCAAGGTTCCGGTATCGCTCAACGTGAATGGCAAGAAGCTCAATGCTCAGCTTGAGCCTCGCGTTACCCTGTTGGACGCACTGCGCGATCAGTTTGAGCTGACCGGCGCAAAGCGCGTCTGCGATCGCGGCACCTGCGGCGCGTGTACCGTGCTGATGGATAACAAAGCCGTGTACTCCTGCTCGGTGCTGGCCATCGACGCGCAAAGCGCGCAGATCACCACCGTGGAAGGCCTGGGCGACCCGGGACATCTCCATCCCATACAGCAGGCGTTCATTGATAATGACGCGCAGCAATGCGGATTCTGCACGCCGGGCTTCGTTGTCGCCACTAAAGCGTTTCTTGACCAGCATCCCAACCCCACGCCGGAGCAGATCAAGCA
>DATBVH010000603.1:0-4090 GCA_036515395.1 Candidatus Angelobacter sp. | reverse complement strand
ATTTCGATGGATTGAATCCCGCTCTCGTGCATGAGGCCTCCGCTTTGAAGATAGCCTGCAATACGGCAAAGGCTCAAGCGCCTGGCGTTTAGCGACAGCTTTTATGCGAAGGAGGTCGGTACTAATGCAATCCGTTTCCCTGTCCCGGCACCAGCCACAGGACCATGGCCAGCGCAGCCAGGACTGCCGCAAAGTACGCAGCAATGGCGTTGCTTTGCTCCTCCGGGGCATCGCGGGTAAACAGACGGATGCCCATCCCTACCGCAACCAGCCCGAATACCCATTCACCCAGCGCATAACCCAGAGCGGCGCTTACTACTAACACCACCGCCCGTTCCAGTTTGCTCAAAGCATTAGTAGCGCTGCTGCCGTCGAAGATCCAGAGCGGGATCAAATTTAGCGCGTTGAACCATGCGCCGGTTCGAGCCAAAGCAGCCCATAATCCATAACCAGTCTGGTGCCACAATAAATAGCAAACACCCGCCGCAAGCGCGCCAGCAAACGGCCCTGCCAGACTGACAGCAGAGCGGGCTTCCAGTGAGACGCCCAGCGCGTTCCACTTCACGTAAGCCCCCAATCCCGGCAGGAACATGGGCATGTCCGCTGGCAGTCCCCGGCGCTTGATGTCGATGAAGTGTCCCATTTCGTGAATCAAGATCAACACGGCAAAGCCAATGCCAAACTTGGGGCCCCAAATCGTCCAGTAAAAGCCGAAGAACGCTACAAAACTAAAAAGTGATTTGAATTTCAACAGCGCCAACAGAATCGGGCCCAGCGGCCCCAGTTTTTTGGCCCACTGCGGCGTCGTACCGGAAACGGGATGTTTAGCTTGGGAAGGACCAGCTTCTAATTCACGAACATGGTTGCGTATCCACTCCGCCTGGACTGAGTGCGCGGGCAGGAGCGGCAGGCAGGCTAGCCATTTCTCGCGGGCTGCCTGAAGGTCGCCATGCGCCTCCAATGACCGTGCATGGGCCGCGAGCTGCTCCATCTGGTCACCGTGGACCAACGTCCGGCATTGCGGGCACTCCAACGCGCCGGCAGGAATTTCCCTCGCACAGCGAGGACATTTTTGGGCTACTTCAGGGCTAAATGCGGACACGTATCAGCGAAACCCTCCTGACTGCATCATCTCATATTGGCCACAGGCGAAGAGTGCTTATACGATCCCTTCGATTTCGGTGCCGGGTCCCAGCAGTAATGGCAATGCGTACGCCAACAATAAGAATGGTCAGTTCGATGATTCCGTGTAACGAATCCTGCATTTCCAGAAAAGGCGATGCTAAAAATGCAATGGTCACTGCTGCAAGCGAAATTCGCCTGTAAAGCTGTTTGTTCCGCACTGTTCTGTAGCGTGTCTAAATGAGGTGGACCATTGAACCATCGAAACATGTACTTCGGTAACTGAACGCGGAGAAGACATCCAGCATCTCACGTTTTAAGCTACTTGTGTTGAAGCCACTCCTTCCGGTCGTCTGCGCGAGAGCTGTTTGCCACTTCTTCCGATGTCTAGGGTGTCACCAAATACTTGCAGAGCAAGGATTAGACAATGGAAGATTTCTCAGATCAGATTGAAAATATTACTCAAGAACTTCAGGCCCTACATGTGAAGTTGCGTTGGTCCACGTTCCAGAACGCTGATTCCGGCGATCAAGACCGCATTTTGAACAATTTATTAAACGCCGGATTAGGCCATGACCTGAAAAAAGCGGTTGACCTCCTCAGCCAGTTTTTGTGGTGTTATATCGAATCTGCCGCGGCGCGAATCAACGCCGATGGTGTCGATTACGCACAACAAAGCTTCCGGTTAACTCAGGTCACAGAGGTGCTTCGGCTTCTCCACCATTCAGCATGTCCGCTGAAGGAGTCTCTGGCTTCTATTGAACAAGCTACCATGACGGTTGCCCGCAATGCCGAGGCGACCGTCATGCACCGTCCTTTAACAATCGAGAAGTCTGCCTGAAGGCCGGCTCCTCTTTTTCCCCAAAAAGCTCATCGGAAACAAAAACGGCTGCGTGCAAGCGCAGCCGTCTGTTTTTCGACCGAATGGCAGAGTCGGCTACTTATCCTCTTCCATGTCGAAGACATGAAGGGTATGCGTCTCCGCGTCTAAACTTCCGTTGATCTTTACTTTTTTGCCCGCGAATTGTTCAGCCTTTACTTGATCGTCAATTTTATAAACGTCCTTTTTAACCACCAGCACGTAGCTGCCTCCCATATCTTTCACGCAGTGGCGAGTGCAGGTTTCTTCATTATTCGCGCCCTGAATCCCGCGGCTTGTCATCCACTCATGCGAATGCGCGTCAGAGTGCACGTTGAAGGCGCATTGGCTATCCATGACGGCGCCGTGCAGGTTTACAGTGGCATCTTTGGGCTTATCTTTAGCAAATGAACAGAGCGATAATAGCGCAAGAGTCGCGAAAAAAAACACCGCGCGCATTTTGTAAATTGACTTGTTCATCAAGAATCTCCTTCAAAGTTTTCAGTTTTGACCAGGCGCGTGCTTTTCCAGCCATCACAAAAGTATTACGGTAAAACCACAAACTTCATCCGCATGCCTTCATGCTCTTCACTGCATATGACCGTACATAAAACTTCATACTCCCCGGGCTCGGCAGGGGCAGTGAGAGAAAACTCCTGCTGTCCTGGCTTTAATTCCAGATTCCATCCGCTGACCTTGCTGTGGTCTTTGGCTCGCAGCAGGGTAAAGCCATGCACGGTGCCGTCACGGTTCCAGGTCTTTCCCTTGCGTGCGGTAATGCGCAGCAGCAGCGGCTCACCCGCCTTGACCGTAATTTCCGGGCGGCTCATGCCGGCAATCTTAAAATGACTGTCTTTATCGGCCAGAACTTCAATTACGCGTGCCTGGCCGAAGGCCGGCATAGATGCGAAGAAAAATACTGCAAAGATCACTAAGATCGCTGGGATCGAAAGCTGCGTGAACCGGTTGCGCAAGCGCTGCATCATTACTCCGTCATATAGCGCAGGATCAAATGCATGTCCTGGTCGGTAATGGTGGCGCGCACACGCATGTGGCGGACAATGGTGGCCATCATACGCGGCGGAAATTTAGGCGGCGCGGCATGGCAACGTCCGCAGTTGGAGCGAAAACGCTTCTCGCCCTCTACATGCATGGTTTCATTCTGCGCGCTCTGCTCCGCGGAAACTGTGGGGGCAGCGGAATCTTTCACGGCATCCTTGCCGCCGCTGCTGGCATTGGCCATTAAGCCGAACGACAGGGCGCTTGCGACCAGAAACGCAGCCAGGAAAAATTTCATCTTCATCGCGCATCTCCTTGCGGCAGCACCGGCATAACAAAGCGATATGTCATCCCGATTGTCCATAGGTTAGCGTTTTTGCCGAGCACAAACTGGCGGCCATAGCTGGCAGAGGCACGGACGTCGCTACGCAGGTAATAGTTCATTCCGAAATCGCCTTCATTGGTATCTTTGCCGAGCGTGCCCAGCTTCTTTATCGTGGCGGCAGAAAGGTTCGATGCGGCAAAAAATTGCTCTCCGCGACCAACCAGTTCCAGTCGCCTCAATGAAGGGATTTGGCTCAGCCGATAGACCGATTCAATCCAATAAGCACTTCCCTTGGTTCCCGAAGAGCGCACATATTCCGACCGCACTGTTAAAGGCGCACGGTTCGGCTGCCACTCCATAAATACGCCGGAAGAATGCGGCCGATCCGCCTGCAAGACTTGTTGGAATGAAGCGCCAACTTCAAGCCTCTGGCGCGGCAGAAAAAATCCCAGCCTGCCGCCCGTCGAACGATCAGTGGCCAATAAGTGGTGCGTATTATTGGCTGAGAAATAAAGTGCGTAGGTAACGTTCAGGCTCTCCGTCCCAGAAAAACCGCCGCGCATCATGCCGCCCAGCGCAGAACCGCTCGTGACAGGCGAAGTCAGAGGACCGGTTTGCAGGGGGCGAATCCAGTTGGGCGCCAGTCGCTCACCATAAATGTTGAAAGGAGTTGTAAAGCGGCCGGCCACGAACGTCATGTAACGATTGGCAATGTAGTCAATCTGGCCGTAAGCCATTCCGTAGGAGATAGTGCCGCTATAATCCCCTTTGGCGTTCTTGCTGAA
>DATBVH010000602.1:0-6261 GCA_036515395.1 Candidatus Angelobacter sp. | reverse complement strand
CGGCATGACCATAGCTCAATACGGTGATCTTTCCGCTCCTTATGGTGTGCAATATGAAGCAAATCTTCTTGGCTCGACGAGCGGCGCTTTGTCCGTAATGATGCTGGTCATGTATCTCTATGAGCATCGCCGCAGGTTTCTGGTGGGGTTTGCGCTGGCATTGGCGGGCATGGCAATTAGTCTTTCTCGTGGCGCCCTGGGCGCTACTGTGATCGGGTTAGGGGTTGTAGCAATTTTTAGCCTGAGAAAAGAGCTTCTGAACCGGCAGGTATTGGGTAACGTTGCCAGGGCCACGTTGTGTGCCCTGCTGGTAGTGCTTCCGGCGGTTGTTCCGCAATATGCCGAGCGCTTCAATACCATGGATATCGGCGAGCCTGCAGTGGATCCAAATACGCTCACGCGCATTGTGCAGGTGAGTTCAGCTTTTGAAGAAGTGCTCAAACATCCCATGTTGGGTGGTGGAACTTCCAGTTTTCAGCTCGCTTTTGATTGGCAGGCGCTGGGAGAGGAATGGGAAGACCAGGGATGGATTGGAAATACCGAGATGCGCGTTCTTCACGATACTGGTGTTGTAGGTCTGGTCATCTTCTTTGCATTCCTAGTGTCTTTGTATCGCCGGTCCAGAAAGGTGCTTAAGTTAGGCCCCAATCCAGTGCTGGTTGCATTGTTGGCTTCCGCGCTGGTGTACTGCATCTCATTTCAAGCCACTGAAGGTACGCTGCTGGCTTTTCCCTGGGTCCATCTTGGACTCATCGGGTGCGCCATCTCCGTATTTTTTGCCGCGGACGCCGGATTTGGGAAAGAAGTGCAGCAGACTATTTCAGGTTGAGCTACAGAAGGATTGGCAGGCCGTCCACTACGTTGCACTATTTTGAAATAATATCCCGCTGCTTTACCCTTACAATTGCAAGTTTGTTCCGGAGTCACAAATTTTTATTGTCGCAGTGAATCCGAATTTGAAATTGGGCCTTGTTGTGATCCAGGAGAGATCAGTAGAGATGAGACAATTGCGGCGATCCATATCGCCACGGCCGAGACTCCACGCATGAAAGACGCGGCACCATCGAATCCAATTTATGGTCGCAAGCTGCGGCTCGCGATCTTTGGCGGCAGGGGTATTCCCTCAACCTACAGCGGCACTGAGACATTTTTCATCGAGCTGGCTCCCCGGCTGGTGGAACGCGGCCACGAAGTGATCGTCTATTGTCGTAAGGCGCTTTTCAAGGAACGTCCACCTGTTTACAAGGGTGTTCGCCTGATCTATACGCCCAGCTTTGAAACGAAAAACTTTGGGACGTTCACCCATACACTCTCTTGCATGATCGACGTGCAGCGTCGCAACGTGGATGCAATGCTTATTACCAATGTCGCCAATGCCTTTCACTGCGCCATACCCAGAATCTTGGGCGAGAAATGCGCCTTAAACGTGGATGGAATCGAGTGGAAGCGCGGTAAATGGGGCCGTCTGGGCAAGGCATATTTTTACTGGAATGCGCGACTCTCAGGAAAGATTCTTCCCAAGGGCATCATTACCGATGCGTATGCCATGCGGAAGCTCTATCTGGACGAATTCAAGACCCCATCGGCTTGCATTGCTTACGGCGGCAACATTGAAAGTTCATCCAAGCCGGAGATTGTTCGGCAGTATGGGCTTGAGTCGGGCAATTATTATTTGATCGCGAGCCGGTTGGTTCCTGAAAACAATGCTGCATTGATCGTCGAAGGATTCAAGAAGGCGCGAACGAAACGCCTGCTTGCCATCGCCGGTGATGCAAATTATCACAGCACGTTTATCGATGACCTTAAGAAGAGCGCGGACGAGCGGGTGCGCTTCCTGGGGCACGTTGATAGCATTGAACACGTTAAAGAGCTTCACTGTAATTCCTATGCGTATATTCACGGCCACATGATGGGTGGAACGAACCCTGCGCTCCTGAAAGCGCTCGGCTTTGGCAACTGTATTTTGGCGCATGATAACCCATTCAATGCCGAGGTCCTGGCCGGACATGGACTCTTGTTTGGGGATGCAGACGATCTGGCCGCTAAAATCGAACTTATCGAAAATAGGCCTGAACTTGCCGAAGACTACCGCCGACGCTCTCCGGATCGGATCCGCAATTTTTATAACTGGGACCGCATTGTGGACCAATATGAAGAGCTGTTTTATCAGCTTGCCGCCGGAGAAGACCCAACGCGAGTGCATTCCAGTGTTCGTGAGGCTGAAGCACAGCTGGCGGCCCGCTAGGACATTCGCACCGACCCGCTTCGCAACTCCATTACCAGAGTGTTTGCCCCTGCGTGCCCCTGCACGATTACATCTAAGGTGCAGATGGGCCCGCTCAACTTGCGCCGTTCATTGGGGATGAAATAACCTAAAAGCAGCTGTTTGCAACAAGGGAGGCTTATGCGGATTCTGGTGGCGGGCGGCGCGGGATACGTTGGTTCAGCACTCATACCCAAGCTGCTGGAGCGTGGTTATGACGTTGATGTCGTTGACCTTTTCTGGTTTGGAAACTCGCTCCCGGCGGAAGTCCGCATTATCAATCGCGACCTGTTTGATCTTCAGGTCAGCGATCTAAAGACCTACGAGCAGGTGATATTTCTGGCCGGGCTTTCCAATGATCCGATGGCGGAATTTTCACCCAGCAAAAACTTTATTTTTAACGCAGCAGCTCCGGCTTATCTTTGCTACATCGCCAAACAGGCCAAGGTGCGGCGATATATCTACGCCAGCTCTTGCTCCGTTTACGGCTACACGGAAAATGAATTGTTCGATGAAGACCGTCCCGTGGCTTCATCCTACCCGTATGGAATCTCCAAGCTCCAGGGCGAGCAGGCAGTCATGCAGCTCATCGACGATGATTTTTCCGTCATAGCGCTGCGCAAGGGCACCGTCTCTGGGTACAGCCCGCGTATGCGGTTCGATCTTATTATCAACACTATGTTCAAGTGCGCGATGAAGGATGGCGTGATCCGGGTGAACAACCCTGCCACATGGCGGCCGATCCTGAGCATCGATGACGCTACCATGGCGTATATTCGCGCGGTTGAAGCTAACCAGTCTCTTTCGGGGATTTTCAATATTGCATCCGGCAATCACACCGTGGGAGAAGTAGCCGATCTGGTGAAAGGCACCATCCAAGAAGAGACCGGAAGCGGCCCGACGCTGGATATCGCGCATATCCAGGACATTCGCAATTACAAAGTGTCGATTGAGCGGGCGAAAAACATTCTCAGTTTTCATCCTCATCACAGCGTCAAAACCATCGTGCAAAACCTGATAGAGAACATGGCAAAGTGCAAAGATTGGGACAATCCTAACTATTACAACATTCAGGTATTCAAGGGACTTGATCGCGACGAAAAGTCAAAGCTGGTGACAAGTTCAGTCGGGGCCACGCAATGAGGGTTGCATAAATGAAGGTTGCAATCATCGGTGGAAATGGACAACTGGGCCAGGACGTGAGTTCAGCGTTTTCCCATGAGGGTGATGCTGTTACGAGTCTCACACATCAGGATATTGAGGTTTCGTCGCTGGCATCGGTTCGTGAATCGCTCGACGCTTTACGCCCTGAGCTGGTGGTAAACACCTCGGCCTTCCATCATGTTGAAAAATGTGAAGCCGATCCAGCGCATGCGTTCGCCATCAACGGCATTGGGGCACGTAACCTGGCGCAGGTCACCCAGGAAATGGACGCCACGCTGATGCACATCAGCACAGATTACGTGTTTGATGGGCGCAAGAACGCTCCTTATACAGAAGACGATGCGCCGGTCCCGTTGAATGCCTATGGCAACACCAAACTTTCCGGCGAACTGTTTGTGCGATCTACCAACCCGCGCCACTTTATTGTTCGTACCTCTGCAATTTACGGTGAAAATCCGTGTCGCGCCAAAGGTGGATTGAATTTTGTGGAATTGATGCTGAAGCTCTCCACCGAACGCAAGGAGCTCAGGGTGGTGGATGACGAGTTTGTTACTCCAACCCCTACGGTGCAGATCGCGCAGCAACTCGCAAAACTGAGCCGGTCGTCAGATTACGGACTTTATCATGCAACTGCTGAAGGCAGTTGCTCATGGTTTGAATTTGCCGCGGCTATTTTTGCCATCACAAACACCAAGATTCGTCTGGAACCGGCACGGCCGGGAGAGTTTCCTATCAAGGTGGCGCGGCCAAAATACTCAGTCCTTGAGAATCGGGCATTAAAGAGCAGATCTCTGAATGTATTCACCCACTGGAAAGAGGGGCTGGAAAATTATCTGGCCCGCCGGGCACAAAGCGCCAGCCTGATTTCCGCCTAATACCGAGTGATCTAACTTCCGGCCAGAGAGTGGTACACGGCCAACGCTTTTTCAGCCAGATTTCCTGTGGTGAAGTGTTTACTTCTGTTCAGTCCTCGCGTGGCTAAATCTCTTTGCAGGCCAGAATCGCCAAGGACCTTGCCGAGCGCGTCCGTAATCGAACCGGTATCGCGTGGATCGACGAGAAGAGCGCCATCACCGGCGACTTCTTCCAGTGAAGATCCAAATGAAGTAATTGTCGGAACACCGCTGGCCATGCTTTCTACCACAGGCAATCCAAAACCTTCAAAGAATGAGGGGAAAACAAAAACTTCAGCGGCGTTATAAAAGATCGGCAGGTCATCAAAAGAGACAAAACCAGGAAAAATGACGCAATCCTGTAAGCCAAGATCCTTGATTTTTTCCAGCAGTTGCCCGGATTGCCAGTCTCGTTTTCCCACCAGCACGAGCTTGGCTTCCAGGCCTTGCTTGCGCAATCGAGCGTAGGCTTCAACCAGACGGGGGAGGTTTTTACGTGCCTGGATTCTTCCCACGTACAAGATAAAAGGAAACGTGAGTCCATATTTTCGCGCCAGACGTTCCTGGCTTTGTCCCTTATCTCTGAGATGGAAACCCGGGGATGCAGCAAGGTGCGCAACCGTGATCTTGTCGCGAGGCAGGTCAAATCGCCGAGCAATATCGGCGGCTGAAAATTCGGAAATAGTCATGATGTGGCTGGCGCGCTTTGCCGACCAGGGTACCAGGGTCTTCATGCGTCGAGCTTCGAGCGGATGAAAAAATTCAGGAAAGTGCTCGTGCGCCAGATCGTGAATCGAAAGAACGGTCTTCGTCCTCACGAATGGCGGGAGTACATACTGGGCATGGAAAACATCCGGTTTCATTCTGGCAAGTAGCCGGGGGAGAACGGCACAAATCCTTACGATTGGATTTTTGGGGATCGGAGTAAAGTGAAATGGGGGATCGCCAACACCATCCTGGCTTAGCGCGGATGGATTGGTATAGAAAAGCTCATATTGGTTTCCACCGGGTGACTGAGCAAGCCCGCGCAGCAGTTGGCGGCAATATGTTTCATTGCCGCCGGACTGAGTGCCCAAACTGTGTACGTCAATGGCGATCTTCATCAATAGAAAATGCTGGTGTGCCGCTGCTCCATCCTAAAGCGTAATGGCGCAACGTGAAAGGCGGAAATTCTTTTACAATACCTATGCCCTTATGGACCCAATTGATTTTCAGAAGCCTCTGCGAACCTATTTTCAAAAGAGACGATTCAAGAATTTCGTCTCCGATTATCAATCATGCAAGACCATTCTGGACGTCGGTGGCGGGCGTTATACGTGGGACGTTCTTGGGCGCTCCGACGGCGTTACGATCCTGAACATTTTGCCTCCTAAAGATACCGGCGGCTTCACGTACATCCAGGCATCTGCCTGCGATATACCTTTTCCTGACAAGTCATTCGACCTGGCGTTTTCAAACTCCGCCATCGAGCACGTGGGAAGCGAAGAAAACCAGTTCAAATTTGCCAGCGAGATGATGCGCGTGGGAAAGCGGATCTACTGTCAAACACCTTCGCGGCTTTTCCCCATTGATCCCCACCTGACAGCGCCCTTTTTACATTGGCTCCCGAACTCCTGGTTGACTCCGCGATTTCTGCGTTACTTCACATTGAATGGTTGGTTATTGGGAAAGCCTTACCAATATGACGTGACCTGGATATCCAAAAGGAAGCTAAAAAAGATGTTCCCGGGCTGCAAGATCACGACCGAGTGGTTTCTGTTGATGCCAAAATCCTTTACCGTCATGAACTGATGGGGCATTCCAGAGGCCTGCCGGTTCACCCCAGGGCGGAGAGGACCTTTTCTGATACATTGGCGCCGCAGATGATGACTGCAACTCTTTTTCCTCTATAACGTTCTGCGTTCTGCAGAAAGGCTGCGACTGCTACGGCGGCCGCGCCTT
>DATBVH010000601.1:0-6829 GCA_036515395.1 Candidatus Angelobacter sp. | reverse complement strand
ATTGAAATTCCTTATCCACAGAGAGACCTGCGTATTCGAAGCATCGATTCGCCTTCAAAGGAGGAACTCCCCCCAGCATCAATTGTTCCGATCATTCAAAAAACAGTCACCTTGGGCTGAGGACTAGCAATACAGCAACTCCAGGCGCTTGAGAAAGCTTGCACACAATGGATCCAATGGAATTTCCGATTCTTATGCTCGTTTCATCCTTCGTCGTACTATTTCTTGCAGCCGAGGCGGGCAATTTTCTTCGCACCAAAATACGTCCGTTGAATGAAGATGAACGTGAAGATTTTGGCGTGGTACTGGGAGCTACGCTGACCCTTTTAGGCCTTCTTATCGGTTTTAGCTTCTCAATGGCCATTAACCGATATGACCAACGCAAGCTTTATGAAGAAGCAGAAGCCAATGCAATCGGTACCGAGTACCTGCGAGTCGGGTTGCTTTCCGGGGACACATCGAAGATACGCGAGTTGATGAAGGCGTATCTCGATCAGCGCATATTGTTTTACACAACCCTCAACGATGCAGGCATTGCGAAAATCAATGCAGACACCGCCACGCTGCAAAACGAGCTATGGACGGCCGTCCAGTCGCGCAAAGCGGATCCCACCGCAGTGGTTGTCCTGACTGTTACGGGCATGAATGATGTGCTGAATTCGCAGGGCTACACTCAGGCAGCATGGTGGAACCGCATACCAGTCGCAGCGTGGGCGCTGATGTTTACAATCGCAATTTGCTGCAACGCCCTCATCGGATACGGCGCGCACCGTACTGGCTGGCGTTTGTTTATCATCCTGCCGGTGGCGGTTGCCATAGCTTTCTTCCTGATATCAGACCTTGATAGCCCGCGCGGAAGCCCCATTCGCGTTCACCCACAGAATTTGCTGGCGCTCGCGCATAGTTTGCCGCTGTCTTAAAGGAGGATCGGCAATGAATTATGCGGCCCGCTTTTTCGCTGCACTTTTTTCTTTGCTGGGTGGGTGGATCTCATGGGGGCCTGCAGCTTCCAGGAAAGACGGCTTCAATAGCTTCAATCCCAAAGCAGCGGAAAATCCGTGAATCTCCTTCACATCGAGTTTGCGCATGAAATCAATGGTGTCAATCGTAATCACTTGCCCTGGCACCATGATCGGAAATCCGGGAGGGTATGGGATCACAAAATTAGCCGAGACCAGTGGTGGTCCTTCCTTGATCCGCCGGTCGATCTCCGGGTTGGAGAGCTTCAGGTGTTCGCATTGCTCCTGGCGGTAAGCGCCAAAGAACCCTGCTCGCATGTCGCCCTCGCTGGTAATGCTGGCCGGATTTTCGCGGAGGCTATCATGGAAACAGCTGAAGTCCGGTAGATCAGGGACATCTTCCATGAGCGACTTTACGCGAGTGGCAAACGTGTCCTGTTGTTCGGCACTTCCCTGCTCAAGTCTCTTTTCAATTTCCTGTGAGATCTCGACCAGAACTTTGATCAGATGGGCCACATCGCTTCGGGTGTTATTGATATTGGTTTGCAGCAACACGCTGTTGCGCGACGTTTTATTCAATTGAATGTCATATTTCGAAGCCAGCAGATTTTTGAACTGTGTGCCATCGTAGGCGGCAGTCCCACACACCAACGTCAGGCGAGTTACATCCAGAGCAAACTCATCTTCGCGCAGGGCTTTTACTGCTTTGGCCCAATTTGCTCCAGGAGAGATATAGTCCACAAACCCGGAGCCACGGAAGTCAGCAGGAATCATTTCATCTGCGCCAAGAATGTGAAAGTATTTGGAAATCAATGGGTGAGAGTTCACTTCACGTCTCAGGTCCAATGCTAACTGAATGGCCCGATTGACAAGCTCGTAGCCTTCCAGTTCCATCTGCCGCCTCGCAATATCCAGTGAGGCGATGATCTGTTGATTGGGTGAGGTGGATGCGTGTGTGAATATCGCCTCATGGAACTGCTCTTCCACAGTGTGATAATCCTGGTCTTTCACCAGCACCATTGAGCCCTGGCGCAAAGCTGACATCGACTTATGGGTGGAGTTTGTCTGGTAAATGCGCAGACGCACTTTGTCAGGATTGGCCAGCAACCGGGTTTCCAGGAGAGATTCATCCTTGGGATCCAGGTCGGCGCCAAATTTCTTCTCTTGTTCTGCGTAGGCGGCGCGGTATGCCGGGTCTTTGAACTTTTTCTCCAGAACTGCTGCTGCACCCATCGCGGTGCGGCGGCGATAGAATGGGCTCCATCGAGCAAAGCCGAACCATGCTTCATCCCAGAGAAATACAAGATCTGGTTTGATCGCCAGGCATTCCTCCATCACTCGCTCTACGTTGTAAATCTGGCCATCGAAGGTACAGTTGGTGAGCACGAGCATTTTGGCCCGGTCCAGTTTTCCTTCCGCTTTCAGGTCAAGAAGCGCGCGCTTGATTGTGCGTAATGGCACCGCGCCGTACATTGAAAACTTCGTGAGCGGGTAAGCCTCAATATAGAGCGGTAAGGCGCCGGCTAGGACAGCGCCATAATGGTGAGATTTGTGGCAGTTGCGGTCCACCAGCATGATGTCACCCGGCGCAAGCAGGGCCTGCTCAACCATCTTGTTGGATGTGGATGTGCCATTGGTCACGAAGAACACTCGATCGGCACCGAAAGCCCGGGCGGCCAGCTCCTGCGCTACCTTTATATTGCCTGTTGGTTCCAGCAGACTGTCGAGACCACCCGTGGTTGCGCTCGACTCCGCCAGAAACAGGTTCACACCGTAGAACCTGCCCATATCGCTGATCCAGTTTGATTTGAAAATCGATTTTCCCCGGGCGACGGGTAAAGCATGGAAGGTGCCAATCGGGCGTTGTGCATACTTTTGAAGATTATCGAAAAAAGGAGTACTGAATCTATCCGCCACGCCATCCAGAATGCTGAGATGAAGTTCCAACGGCTCCTCAACCTGGTAAAAGATCCTGCGGAAGCACTCTGCTCCGGGATCACCTGCAACTTTTTCCACCTCGCGGTCACTTAAGAGATAGATATCCAACTCCGGACGTACCAACTTGAGGGCCTGTGCCAAGGAAAGTGATAACTCTGAGAAATCGGTACCGATCCCGGCTGCCGCCAGGTGAGTGGAGAGGAACTCGCGCAGAAGCGGGCTGTTGTTGGCCGACTCGAAAGAAATGCCCTCAGAAATGATGACAGCTTCAAGGCTTCCGTTCAGGATTGTTCCCAGGACCGCATCCTCAAAGCTGCTGACAAACACGGTTTCATAGATAAACATGTCCTGCTGCCTGCGCAGCTTGCGAAACTCCTGCCTGAAGCCGGGCCATGTTGAGGGAAAGGTGGCTGTCGCAATCAGGACCTCAAAATATGGACGATGGGGCGCATTTCCGTCGCTTGCGATCGGCAGCTTATCACTCATGCTCCCCGCAAAAATTTCCCCGCCTTCCCAGTCCGCGGCGTTCGTGCGATAAGAGTGAGTCAACAGGGCGGCGCTGATGGACTGTATCAGCCGGGCTGTACCTGCCGCATCGCATTGTGTAATGCGGTCCTCGATTGTCTTCAGAAGTGCCGGACCGGGATAGGCAAAGAAGTTTTCCCACTGCCGGAGGTCACTAAAACTTGCCACCATGTTGGAACGTTTTGTTTCCGCTGCCGCTCCTGAAGGATCCTTCTTTCTCAATGCTTCCCATGCGCGCGCAGCAGTAAGCAATCGGCGCCAACGATCCTGCCGGGCCTCGGCTACGGTAAAGAATTGGTCAAGCCGGACGTTTGCCTCATTGGTAGCGGTACTCATAAATCACCTGTCCGTTCCTTTTCTAAATAGGTTTTATTTGGAGCTTTTCATTTGCATAAAGTTGTATTTCGCGCTGAGTTGAATACGCGGTGCATTGCCCGTGCTGTTGTCTCTATTAACGCGCCAGCCATAGAGGAACTCTGAACCGAAACTCAGTGACGCAATGGGACTCCAGATGAGGTTCACCGCACTGTATTCACTGCGATGAAACGCTGAACTGACCTGTGCTGCCGTATTCTCAGCCTGGAGAAATCCGAAGACAGCTGACGAGCGCACCTTGGGAGCCCAGAAATGCTGATAACCGCCGTAGGTTGCAATGGCAGGCACTGCTTCAAGATGAGGGTCTTGCTTGCTTACCACGGCCGCGTCGATTCCCAACCCGGATGTGTCATTGATGTACCGCTCAATGCCATTGCCATAAGCGCCCTGATAAACGAACGCGTCTTTACCAATTTTGAACAGCCCGGCCAGGTTGAAACCCCAACCAAAAACGGAATCGCTGCGCCCGTCCGGCAAAAAGGCCGAGATGTCCCGGAACAACCCGGCAAACTGAATATGGCCGAGCTTCATTTCATGCCGTAGTTGCACGGTGCCATCGGGGCTGGGGCTGTTAGGTTGAGCGTTGAACTCAGGGGTTTTGAAAGCCACATCCGAAGAAGCCTTTTCGACGGATATGCTCGCGGTAGTTGCCTTGCTAAAGCGGTGCGTGTAGCGCACCTGGGGATTGCGGATCGATACCCAACTGTTTGGGCCTTGAAAGTCCAACGTATCTGGCCCGGCATCTACGTCCATGAAGTTGGAAAATGTCTGGCCTATCAACAGGTTCTTCCCTTGTGCGTAGACATGGCGCAATCGTGGAGTCGTGGAACTCGAGCCGAAGAAGTCCATTTCAAAAAAGAACCTCAGCGCCCGTTCTTTTTCGATTGGGACTAAAAAATCGACGTTGATACGACTGGGACGCACCGAAAGTGTTGAGTTGCTGACGTTGGCAAGCGAGGCTGGAATGGGAATGCTGGCCGGGATAAACCGTTCCTGATCTCCCGCCGGCCGCGGGTCGAAAGTAATGTCGCTCTTGGCGTAGCCGCCGATGCGCATGAACGTTTTCGTTCCCGGCAGCCGGAAATAATTTGGATAGTGGGGATCAAGAGGCACATTGTCGTAGCGTGCCACGGCTATTTCATCTTCTGAGAACCTCTTATAGTTTGCCGTGGCCTTGATCTCCGTTTGTTTTGTCTTCAACTCTTCTGCTGCATCTGAGGGCTTGGCGCCTTGCTGGACATCCGTGCCTTTTGCCTGCGGAGTGCCCGAGCTGTCTGGATTTGCAGGACCGCTGGGTGTCAGATTCTTGATCTTGTCCTCGAGATCCGCGATCTGCGTCTTCAGGGTGTCCACTTGTTGTTGAAGAGCTTGTGCATTCGTCTGATTTGCGGTTGTTTGCGCATAGGTCCAGGACGGAAACGCAATAAGCGGCAATAAAGACAAGAAAACTCGAGAAACTCTAAATGCGTTCATGATTGCTCCTCGGCGAAGCATTCGCCATTGGCGATGGAAGTAACAATCTGCTTGGGCGATTCCTGAGTAGCGTAGCTTGTGGCGGGAGGGCTAGAAAACTGTCAAAACTGTCATCACCGCATGGCCTGCCATGAAAACATGATCTGTCAAACCTAACAGTCGAATGACGGTCAAATGCAGAAGTAAAATCATGGCGCATTGGATTTTTATGCGACCCAGGGCTCACCGAAATCAGCAGACGCGAATGGGACAACTCGAGTCGCAGACGGCTGCTTGCGTGTGGAATGAGATCCGCTATTTGGATTCTCCTACTGACTACCGGGAGTATCTCCCGTACATGGCAAGCTCCGCTCCACTTCAAGGGAGTGAATTCGTGCTCCTCGATGCTCCCGAATATGGTTGGGCAACCCTGCGGAAGCTTACTTTGATCATTGTTTTGGTGGGCATGATTGTGTTGTCATTGCTACGAATCTGAGCGCTCAAGAAGAACGATGGCAATTTCCGCCAGGCATCAGCCTTTTACAAGCGAGGCAAGGTTGAATGATGGCGGCTCTCACTCAGCAGGAACCGTGGCAAATCGCAATTAGACCTTTGTCTTTGCGCAGCCACCGCGCCTCTCTGTCATTTTTTCCAGCATTATCAAGAACCAAGAATCCTTATTGTGGAAGAGATCAGCCGGGAAGAATCGATGCGAGGTTCTCACAACTGGCGTGGCCTTAATTCTTTCCTAGTTCAGGCAGGCGTCGGTGATCTTGATCGAATCGGTCTTCCCGGTGGTCAGAAATTGGATCCATGCTCGTCACTGAGGCCGCTTCGCCATGATGCAAACGCATTTCAGCACACACGAATGTACTGGAACGGCGTTAATCAAGCTTCCGGAAATGCGATGTGGAGATCGCCTTCCTTCCCAGCTTGCGCTTGATTCTTGAGATCCACTTGGAAGACATAATGATCCTGCATCGTAAGATTGCCCGCGATTTTTGGTTAATAGCCGCGGGCTTCGTCTGCGTGCTGGTGGGATGGTTAGTTCTACCGGCACAAGGCCCTACCCTGGAGCAACAAATCGCGGCAATCAGGGCGACTGCAGCCAAAAACCGGGCCATGCTTGCTGAATATACTTGGCAACAGCAGGAGACCATTAGTATCAAAGACAAAGTCCAGAGCCAAAGGTTATTTGAAGTTCAGTTTGGGCCGGATGGCAGGCTAAGAAGGACGGCTATGGACCTTCCCGAGGGGAATTTGTCGCAGACCGAAAAAGAAGGTGGGATGCAGGAATGGGTCACGCAAAAGAAGAAGAGTGCGGTGATGATGTCCGCGCAAGAGGTGAAAGAGATAGCCGACACTTACGCTCAACTTAATCCAGAATCATTGCGGCTTGCGTATGAACAAGGTGAAATTGCGGCTGCACCAAATGCCCCGCGCGCTGGCGTGAAGAAACTCTCCATTCATAATTATGTGAAGGCGGGCGATTTGGTGATTATGGTATTCAACGAGAAGAACAATGAAATACAAACTCTTGAGGTGTCTTCCTATTTGAGCGATCCAAAGGAGCCCGTCCA
>DATBVH010000600.1:0-5011 GCA_036515395.1 Candidatus Angelobacter sp. | reverse complement strand
CAGTATATTCAACGTTTACCCGCAGGATGTGCGCCATTGTTTCCGGCAAAGCAATTACATCATGGATACGCACATGCCTGATCGTCCGATGTTTCCTGGCAAACCATGATCGCCGGCGCAAGATCAGCGGAAGCAGCTTGGCAATGGCATTACGCGTACTCGTGCCGAAGATTTCCTGCGCATCCACCGCAAGCACAGGTATGTCTTCCGCTCGTGCCGTCACCGACAATGATTCCTGGCTATGCTCTCGGGGCTGTAGATGAAACCACTGGAATGCGTGCGGTCCCAGCGAAAGCAGGTACGGTTGTTCCGTGATCGCCGGGAAATTATTTCGGCCAAAAACCTCAACCGGCACGGATTCACGGTGCCGGGACAAGTCCAGTTCCGCGCATTGGGTAAAGCGCGAAAGATTGGCTACCACGAGGATCTTCTCGCCCTCAAACTCGCGCACAAAAGCCAATATTTTTCGATTCGCGGGAAACAGTATTTCCATTTTTCCGCGCCCGAAAGCCGGGTGCTGTTTGCGTTGCGCAATCATGCGCTTCATCCACCATAATAACGAGTGCGAGTTGTTATTCTGCGTCTCTACATTGAGAGCTTCGTAGTGATATTCCGGATCAATATTTACTGGAAGGTACAGCTTCTGCGGATTGGCCCGGGAAAAGCCTGCATTGCGGTCTGGGCTCCATTGCATGGGAGTACGGACTCCGTTGCGGTCGCCGAGATAGATGTTGTCACCCATTCCAATCTCGTCGCCATAGTAAAGGACCGGGGTCCCAGGCAAGGAGAGCAGCAGCGCATTCATTAGTTCAATACGCCGACGATCATTTTCCAGCAATGGCGCAAGCCGCCGGCGAATGCCAAGGTTGATCCGCATCCCACGGTCCTGGGCGTAAGTGCGATACATGTAATCGCGCTCTTCATCCGTCACCATCTCCAGCGTAAGTTCGTCATGGTTGCGCAGGAACATGGCCCATTGGCAATTTTCCGGGATCGGCGGCGTGATACGTAGAATCTCTGTAATGGGGTGGCGGTCTTCCATACGCAGGCCCATGAAAAGGCGCGGCATGATGGGAAAATGGAACGCCATGTGGCATTCATCGCCATTTCCGAAATAGGCTACGGCGTCTTCCGGCCACTGATTGGCTTCCGCCAGCAGCATGCGGCCTTCATACTTTTCGTCCACATGCCTACGCAGCTCTTTTAACGCCGTGTGGGTTTCCGGCAGGTTCTCACAGTTGGTGCCCTCGCGCTCAAACAGGTACGGAACAGCGTCCAGACGCAAGCCGTCCACGCCCAGATCGAACCAGAAATCCATAGCGGCAAACATGGCTTTGCGTACCTCAGAGTTTTCCCAATTGAGGTCCGGCTGGTGCGAATAAAATCGATGCCAGTAATACGCCTTGGCAACTGGGTCCCAGGTCCAGTTGGAGCTTTCAAAGTCTTTAAAAATGATGCGGGCGTCGCGATATTTGTCTGACGTATCGCTCCAAACGTAAAAGTCACGCCAGCGGCTGCCGGGCGGAGCATGCCGCGAACGCTGAAACCAGAGATGCTGGTCAGAGGTATGGTTGAGCACCAGTTCGGTAATCACTTTCAGGCCGCGCCGCTTCGCCTCCCGCATGAAGCGTTGAAAATCCTTCAACGTGCCATAGGAACGGTGCACATCCGTGTAGTCGGATGTGTCATATCCATCGTCTTTCAGGGGTGAAGGACAAAAGGGCAAAAGCCAGATCGCGGTAACGCCAAGATCTTCCAAATATGGCAATTTCTGGGTTAGTCCGCCAAAGTCACCGATGCCATCGGTAACGCTGTCAAAAAAAGCCCTGACATGAACTTCGTAAATGATTGCGTCTTTGTACCAATCCTGCATGCGGTCGAGGTGAACTGAATAGGACTACTAAATTGTATCTGGAGTTGGCTGCTGAATGGCACAACGTAGCGATCTCTGCCGAGATCACCACCAAGAATTAAGATGCCGGCGGCAGCGCCCGAATCAAAAATGTCTCTCTGCAAAAGAAAGCGCCAAGACAATCCGGTCCAGGAGGACGTTTTAGTCGTGGCGCTTTGAGTTTACGCGACCTGAGAACTCCGCTGGGCCTGTTCTAAAAATTGCAACAAGCCCTGGTTAACCTGGTCTTTGAGCGTGGAGCAGAGCCCGTGCGGCGCGCCCGGATAGATTTTCAAGGTCGAACCTTTCACAATTTTAGATGAGAGCATGGCCGCGGCTCCGATCGGGACAATCTGATCGTCGTCGCCATGGATAATGAGTGTTGGTATGTCAAACTTCTTCAAGTCCTCAGTGAAATCGGTTTCTGAAAATGCCTTGATGCATTCGTAAGCGCCCTGTAATCCGCACAACATCCCCTGCAGCCAGAAAGAATCACGCAGACCTTGCGACACCTTTGCTCCTGGCCTGTTGGCGCCATAAAACGGGACACTCAAGTCCTTGAAGAATTGCGCGCGGTCAGCAAGAACGGCGGCCCGGATTTGGTTGAAAGCATCTATGGGCAGTCCTGCGGGGTTAGCAGGCGTTTTTACCATGAGTGGCGGGACTGCGCTGATCAGCACCGCTTTGGCTACGCGCTTTGTGCCGTGGCGGCCAATATAGCGAGCTACTTCTCCGCCGCCAGTTGAGTGGCCCACATGAACGGCATCTTTGAGATCGAGTTTCTCGACCAGAGTTGCCAGATCGTCGGCATAGGTATCCATGTCATTGCCGTTCCACGGCTGGCTTGAGCGGCCATGGCCGCGGCGGTCATGCGCAATGCAGCGATAGCCATTGGACGCAAGAAAAATCATCTGATCTTCAAATGCATCCGAGCTTAAAGGCCAGCCATGGCTAAAGACCACGGGCTGCCCTTTGCCCCAATCTTTGTAGTAAATCTGCGTTCCGTCCTTGGTCGTAATCGTATTCATAAACCGTCTCCTTGTTTAAAGGGTTGACGTGTGCCAGCAGGAGGATTGTTGCGACGATAAGCCGGCGGAAGAGTGTGGCAAGAAATTCAAAGACCTATGCCTTCGGTTGAAGTGCGGTAACGTTCGAGCCTCAAAGAATATCGTTCTCTACCATACTCTTATTTTTCAGCTCTCGTATTGAGTCGCGGGACGACAAAGGTTATGGTGCAAAGGCATATGCCTGGTCCATATCGCGGTATCTGGGAGCAAAGATAATTTCAGCTCCGCATCAAGAGTCCCACAATCGAAGCCGACATGAGATTTGCCATGGTGCCGGCGATCATGGCGCGGAAGCCGAGTTTGGCGAGTTGGTCACGCTTGTTGGGCGCCAGCGCGCCAATGCCGCCGATCTGGATTCCGATGGAGCTGAAGTTGGCAAAGCCGCAGAGAGCAAATGTGGCGATGGTAACGGAGCGTGGATCAAGCGCCGCCTTCATGGCGCCGAGATCCGAATAGGCGACGAGTTCATTGATCACCGTCCGCGTACCCAGAAGGCTACCGACTGCGCCAATGTCTTTTCCCGGAACACCGATCAACCATGCGACGGGAGCAAAAATAACGCCAAGCACCTTTTGAATGCTTTGCGGGAAAAACGCGAAGTGGTTGTGCGTCCAGCCCATGATGCCGTTCACCATGGCGATGAGAGCCAAAAACGAGATCAACATGATGGCGACGTTAAAGGCGAGCTGTCCGCCATCGATGGTGCCGCGCGCGATGGCGCCAAGAATGTTCGCGTCCTTATGCATCTCCTCTTTGGAGATTTCCACGGTGCCGACTGTTTTAGGCTGCTCTGTTTCCGGCACCAGCATCTTGGCCATCAGGATTGTCCCAGGCGCTGTCATGATGACGGCCGCCAGCAGGTTTTCCGCTTTGATTCCGTAGCCGATGTAAGCCGCCATAATTCCGCCGGAAACATGGGCCATCCCTGCTGTCATAATGGTCATCAGCTCCGACCGAGTGCATTCCGGGAGCAAAGGCCGAATGGTGAGAGGCGCTTCAGTTTGGCCCATGAAGATTGACGCTGCAACGTTTAGAGATTCCGCGCCGCTCACGCCCATCAAGCGATTCATTACCCAAGCCATGCCCTTGATGATGATCTGCATCACGCCAAGGTGATACAACAATGCAAAAAAAGCCGAGACAAAAATGATGGTCGGCAATACCTGAAAAGCGAAGATGAAACCCAGATGAGAGGAACCCGGATCGAGAAAAGGCAAATGCGCGTTGGGATCGGCGGGATAGCCGAGATTTCCAAAAACAAATGTTGACCCTTTAAAAGCGTAAGCCAGCAGTTTATTCACAGCTGTTCCGGCTGTTTGCAACGTCCGCTGGCCCCAGGTAAAGCGGATTACGACCCAGGCAAACAGGAATTGCAGGCTCAGCCCCCAAAGGACTGTCTTGAGCCGGATAGCGCGGCGATTGGTGGAGAATAGATAAGCGATCGACAAAAAGACGATGATGCCCAGCAAACCCGCGTATCGCGACATTGGGTCCTTCTAAGAGAAAGTTGAGATGGCGTTGAAAAAATCTCGTCCATTGTAGCTGGAATGTCAAGCGGAGAAGGATGCGGGAAAGTTCATTGCTTTATCGGGGAACTTCAATGCTCTACAGAATCATGCCGATGATCTTCTCAACAGCAGCGATAAAAGAATCGAAATCCTGTTCGGTAATGAGAGATCCAAATTCGAAGTACACAAGGTAATTCGCATTCGTGGCTACAATACCTTCTAACCTGGAATTTGCAATAAGTCTCAGCTTATCGGGAGACAAGAACGCGACAACAGCAGCAGGATCAGGCCCCCTCAACCAGTAATGTGCCGTAAAATCCTGACATTTGCCGGGGTCGAGGTCGATTTCCGGCTTAGGGCGGCTCACTGCCCTGGCGACAAAATCTTCCACCGCATGCGCAACAGACTTTTTCCCCACCGAAAACCGGGGCAGTCCCCCCGCCTTGATCTTTGCCACCTTGTAGCAAATATTTCTGCCACTTGAATCGGGCCGGGGTGAACTTTCGCTGTAATTGAAAATCGTGACCTCTTTCGAGAGCAGATTG
>DATBVH010000599.1:0-4107 GCA_036515395.1 Candidatus Angelobacter sp. | reverse complement strand
TGCAAATTCACGACGTAATCTCTGAGCACATCCAGCGCTTTGACTCATTTCCCGAGTCCGGATGGCTGATCGTTCTGGGATCACTTCTGATTTCCGGAGCAACCGTTCTGCGCCGCCGGCGTGCTGCCGCTCGTACCCGCTAAGACTCTCAAGGAGCAGCGCAATTGGTTCCCGTTGGTCCTTTAGAAAAAACGAAGCCCTCCGCGAGGAGGGCTTCTGTTATTTCACTGTCTTTTTCATCTTTGGCCTATGCGCCTGCTCTTGCCGTGTACTTGTAGTATCCATTTTCCGGTGTTTCTTCAGCAGCATTGAAAACCACTCCTGTGATCTTGCGTGGATCCACCTGGGCCAGCACTTTTGCTAATGACTCACGGGGTGTCTTGCGCGCACGCGCCACCACCATCACGCTCTCGCAAGATGCGGCGATCAATTCAAAATCGGCAAGATTCAAGGCCGGAGGCGAATCCACCAGGACCATGCGGAAAGATTCCGCCGCCCAACCCATGAACTCTTTCCAGCGCTGACCGGAAAACAACTCTGAAGGCGAGGCGTTCGTTTCGCCAGCCGGCAAAATGTGGAGTCCGGGAATATCTGTGCGTAGCACCGCGGATTGATACGAACAATCTCTTTCCAGAATCTCTGCCAATCCCGGTGATTCCGGATCGCCAGCCAGGATGGAAAGCCCGCGGGTACGCAGGTCGGCGTCAACCACCAGCACAGGCCAGTTTTCGATCTTGGCGTAACAAATGGCCAAATTAAAAATTGTCAGCGTCTTGCCTTCACCCTGAGCGGAGCTGGTTACTACCAGCGAACGCGCGCCGTTCCGCGTCTGCTGTTTCACCAGGCGGGTACGCAGCGTGCGATAGGCTTCCACCGCTGCCTGCATCGCCGGATTATATTGTGAAACCAGGAAAGACCTTTCTTCCGTCCGCGGAAGGCGGATGCTGCGGCAGTTTTCCAGCCGGGCGGACGCAACCTGGGAAGCAACGTCATTCGACTCTTGCAGCGGTTGCAGCAAGTGCTGAAGATCGATCTCGCCGGAATGCGAGGCTGCGGCGCCGTTGCTTTCCATGTGCTCCTTCAGCGAGCCGACCAGTTTTTGAATGTTGACGTTGGCCGTTGCCGGAGCGGATTCTGGCTTCCGTACAGTGCGAGTTTCATTAAAAAATTTGCTCATGCCGTCTTTGTTCCTGTCTGAACTTATTTCAGTCCGTGTTCGCTTGATGCTAAGAAGCTGTCTTGGCCAAACCTGTGGGCAAATTCGAGTTTCTTTCCTGCGCTACGGGCGCGGGCTGCTCCCAACCCATTTCCTCGGCCGCTTCAAGTACCGCATCGCTGCCAAGTTTTGTCAGCTGGCGCCGAAACCCAACGCCAAGAGTGTGGTCGCAAACCGAGTTGATCAGGCGCGGGACGCCATTTGTCAGGCGAAAAACTTCTTCCAGCGCTGGCGTGGTAAAAGGGCTTTCTCCCCGCAATCCGGCAACATGCAGCCGTTCCGCGATATATGCGCGGGTTTCAGTCAGAGTCAGCGCCCGAAGCTTGGTAACCACAGAAATCCGCTGCTTCAATGCCGCTAATTCAGGTCTCGCCAACAGCGGAAGAAGCTCCGGTTGGCCGCAAAGAATGATCTGCAGTACATTCACCGGGTAGTTATCCAGATTCATCAGCAGGCGTACTTCTTCAATAAGTTCCGGCGGCATCAGGTGCGCTTCGTCGATGATCACTACCACGGCGCTGTTGCTCTTGTGCGACGCCAGCAGCAATTCGTGCAAAGCCCGCAGGCGCGCTGGCTTCGTTGTGGCAGGCGTATGAATCTCTAACTCATCGAACAAGGCTTCAAACAGTTCGTCTGCGGTCAACGTTGGATTCACCACAAAGGCTGAGCGCAACGGACGTTCGCGCGTGGCTTCATGGGAAAGAATATGCTGGAGGCAATAAAGCAGAGTTGTCTTGCCGGTACCTATAGGGCCAATGGCCACCTGCAGTCCTTTGCGTCCCACTACCCCTTCCACCATAGCTCTCAGCGTGTTCCGATGAGGCTCCGCCAGATGAAGGAAGCGGGGATCCGGAGTGAGCCGGAACGGATCTTGTTTTAAGCCGTAAAACGTTAAATACATTGCCTGCTCTCAAGCGCGAATGATCCCCGTTAGCCCTGGGAACCCCGGCTGAATAACTTAGTGGCAAGTCGGCTGCCAAAGCCACTCAAGTAATGTCTTTTATAATCAGTTACTTACATGGAATTAAGTTGAATTTTGCGAAGTCGCTTTCATCCTTTGTGCAAGAGATTGCACATTTTGCAGCAGAATTTCCTTCAAGTTTAGGAGGACGCCTATCGGCTGCCGGCAGCAGTAGAGGGGATGGCAGGGGTGCAGGCGGCGGGTTTCGCTTTCGTCACCCAGGAGACCAGACCGTCAATACTGGCGTGAACCTGCTCGCAAATCCTTTCGGTAGCAGATTGATCCACGAGATAAGGATCGGCAATGGCAAGTACTTCTGGCGTGCCGAAGAGTCCGAGCAAGGTTGTGCGATCCGCAATCTCCGGAAATTCCTGGCGCACGCGATTGAGGTTCTCCAGGTCCATAGCAATCACCAGATCAGCGTTGGCCAGTTGGTTACGCGTGACGCGGGCAGAACGATGGCTGGAAAGATCGAGCCCGAATGAATTTCCGATCCGCAGGATCTTTTCTGGACAGCTTCGGCCAGTCTGATCATGGAATCCTGCTGAATCAATAGTTACGCCGCTCAGCCTTTGCTCTGCGAGAGCGGCTGCCAACGGGCTGCGGCAGATGTTGCCGTAACACACAAAGACAATCTTGCCTGGCCCGCCTGCGACTTTTAGCCGGCGCAACAAGGCTACATGACCTTGCAGCAATCTACGTTTGACTTGCCAGTCTTTGATCTTGCGGTATACCGGACGCATCTGGTCCATTACAGCCAGTGCCAGTGTCCGCCGTGCGATCCCAAGATCGCGCCAGTCAAAGTGGTCCCAGCTTTCGCGTCCGCTTAAGGGTCGTAGAAGCTCCAGAAAAGAGAAAGCTCGAGAGCGTGTGTGCAGCAACGGATCTCTGTGGTCTGCCCGGAGATTGCATTTGAGCCAGTCCACATCGGTACGCAGGTCACGCGTGTAGTAAGGGACTTTGTACTTTGGTTGCGTAGCCGGTTCGTTGCCACTGGCAATTTGCAGCAGCCCCAGCGGGAAATCCACGCCGGCATCAATGGAAAGAGCCAGAGATCCCCAGAGACGCGGGTTAATCTCCATCAACCAGTATTGGCCGTTGGCGTTCATTTTGAATTCCACCATAGCCACGCCGTGCCAGTTTAGTGTTGCTAGAAGGTTTTCGGCGTCACGCAGCATTGCAGCAGGTGGATCAATGGAACGGCGGTATGAGCTGGCTCCGCCGGTAAGCGGATATTCATGCACCCGTTCATGCGCGAAGTGCCAGATTTTTTTGCCGCGATTGAAAAGAAACTCAATGCCAATACCGCGGCCAGAAACATATTCCTGCTGCTGGACAGCAGTAAGTTGAAGCCAGCGCCGCAATTGCTCCTGCCGTTCTGATTCGTTTTTCACGACGGCCACGGCGAGCGTCCGTAGCTCGCCATCGACCATTACTTTGCTGTGCGTCGGCTTCAGCACTACCGGGAACTGTTGTACCTGGCCGATTTCCCTCAGAGTTGAAAGCAAAACTCCGCCGGGCGCCGGAACCCCCAGTTGGTGCGCCAATTGCCATGTCTTTTCTTTGTCCAGTGCAATCTCAAGTGCTTTGTCGCCAGCGATGACGGCCTTGCGGCGAAGAGGATCGTCTTTGCTCAACTGGCGCAGACTCAAAAGGGATGTTTCAGTCGCGGGTACTATCAACGAGTAATTGCGAAGCTTATCCTGCTCGCGCAGCCATGCCTGGAAGTCTGCCGCGTGTTCTTGAGAAGGCTGCTGCAATTTGCGCGAGACGTAGCGTGAATGCATGGCCAGGCAGTCTTGGGCTTCCGCCGCAAGGTCCACCCGCACGCCGGCCCGGGCCAGGCTTTGCAGGGTTTCAAGCGCCGCGCGGCTATGTCCATCTAGAACCAGTACAGTTATTTCGCTCATGCTTCTGGCCTGTGCAGCCG
>DATBVH010000598.1:0-6686 GCA_036515395.1 Candidatus Angelobacter sp. | reverse complement strand
AGACCAGGGCCGCCTGTTGAACGATCCCAAAAGTTTTAAAGATGCAATTGGCCAGTTGGTCTTTCTGCGCCGCGAATATCCCGGCAGCAAGTACCGGGCAGAGGCGCTGTTCACTATTGGCGAAATTTATCGCGATGATCTCGACGACGCCAAGCAAGCCAAGGCTACGTTTGAAGATTTTGTAAAGCGCTATCCCGGTAACTCGCGCGCGCAGGAAGCGCGCAAAGCCATCGCCGAAATCGATAATCCATCCGTCGCAAAAAGCCCCTTCCAGGCCAAAGCGCCACGGCAACGCCCGGGACGGCAGAAAACTTTACGCGCAGCTGAAGACGCTCCTAAGCTTCCGGTTGCTGATGACACGCCTGATGCTCCGGTGCAGCCGCAACAGCAGGACGCAGCTGTTGTAAGCAATGACGCGCAGCCGCACCGGCTACCGCGCCTTACCGGCATACGCCACTGGTCCACCGGAGATTACACGCGCATCGCCATTGATCTGGAACAGGAAGTAAAGTACCAGTCCGGACGTGTGCCGCATCCTGACAGGATTTTCTTTGATCTGTATGGCACAAAGTTAGCTCCGGAGCTGGTAGGCAAAAGTTTTGAAGTGGATGCAGGATTCTTGCACAAAATCCGTGTGGCCCAATATAAGCTGGGTCTGGCGCGCGTGGTGCTGGATGTTGACGATGTGGCCGAATACTCGGCGTTCCTGCTGCCCAACCCTTACCGGCTGATCATCGATATTCACGGTAAGCTACCGCCGAACAAGCTGGCGAAAAATAAAGAATCGAAGAACGCTCCACAGGAAACCAAGCCGGTCTCGCCTGAGACGAAGCCATCAACGGCTGACGACGATTCCGCGCAAGACGTTACCGTGACCAGCGTCAAGCCATCGGACACGTCTCCATCGAAACCGACAAATAATGCGGCGACCGACATGCAAACCGCGGATGCCGGCAAATCCGTTCCTCTTAAAGGCCACGGCAAGGACAAAGATAAAGATAAAGAACGGGTGGTGACGCAGACCCCGGCTGAGACCGCCAAAGTTGTCACGCCGAAAATTGCAGTCGATGAAAGCGCCATTGATGATTCCGGCCGTGCTGCCGGCGAGCCGACCAGCGGCCCTACGTTTGAATCCATCGCGCCTAAAGAATCCAGCAGAAATAAACGGGCCAACGTCGATGTGCGGTCGCGCGCGTCCGCCACGACAGCAACCACGCGCACTGCAGCGCCAAACGCAGCGGGTGAGCGATCTCTTATCCGCGCCTTGGGACTTAAGATCGGAAAAATCGTAGTCGACGCCGGCCATGGCGGTCATGACACCGGCACCATCGGCCCAAATGGCCTCCTAGAAAAAGAGCTGGTGCTGGACGTGGCCCTGAAGCTGGGCAAGCTGCTGGAAGATAAACTTGGCGCTGAAGTGGTTTATACCCGCGACGATGACACGTTCATCCCGCTGGAGACGCGCACCGCAATCGCCAACAAAGAACAGGCTGACCTGTTCATCTCTATTCACGCCAATTCGTCAGACGATCCTACAGCGCGCGGCGTTGAAACCTATTACCTGAACTTCACCAGCCGGGCCGACGCGCTGGAAGTGGCGGCGCGCGAAAACGCCGTATCGGAAAAATCAATCCATGAGTTGCAGGACCTGGTGAAGAAGATCGCGCTCAAAGAGAAGATAGGCGAGTCGCGCGAATTTGCTTCTGACGTTCAGCGGTCACTCTATGCCGGACTGAGCGCCAAGAGTCCCAACCTGCGCAACCGCGGGGTGAAGAAAGCGCCGTTTGTCGTGCTGATCGGGGCGAACATGCCGTCCATCCTGGCCGAGATTTCTTTTGTCAGCAATCCTGACGATGCCAAAAAGTTGAAGACCAATGATTATCGCCAGCGCATCGCCGACTCACTCTATAAAGGCGTTTTCAAATACGTGAACAGCCTGAGCGGGGTAAAAGTCGCATCCAAGAACAACGGTTCCGGCTTTATCGGGGACGAAACAACATCCGTAGCAGCGGCGAAGTAAATCCATCTTTGCGTCAAAAGCTCTTCAGGTCTGGCTGTAACCAGGTCTCTCGCGCTGCCTTCGACTCAATGCGCTCCCGGCTGTAATATTCAAATGCCAGGTTCTTGTCACTCAATTGCTCTCGAACCTTCCTCACCGATTCTGACAGGCAATCGCCGCGATCCAATCGCTGCTCCACCTGTAACAGCCAGAACTGCGTCAACGTCTCGTGATAGAGCCCGGTCACATTATGATGCGCGGCAAAGCGCCTCAAGCTGCTGCGCATGCGATCCATTGCCGATTCGAGATCAGATGCGTACAGGTATACCACCGCCGTAGTCAGGTGGTCGCGATGATGAAATTCTTCTTTCCTCAATAGACAGCGCTCAAGGCGGTCAACCAACGTAAGAATCTCGGAGTCCGTCATTTCCATTGCTCCAAAAGGAAAATGCCCGCCGGCAAAAACCGACGGGCGTGTTTGTGTGCTCAATTACAGAATAGCCAAGAAGCCAGCGGCGATCAAGCGCGTGGCGAGCTAGAGAACGTCGCCAGCCGGGCTCCTTTCTTCTTTAGGAAAGCAGAGCGTTTGAGGAGCCATCAGGCAGAACACGCGTCCTCGCGCGGCCGGGTGTTAAGCTGTTTTCCTATGACCAAACGCTTGCTTGCTGCTTTTTTGCTCTGTGCTCTCTTTCTAACCGCTTTTGGCTTTCCAGCGCATGCTCAAAACATGGAAGCTGCCGGCCCGGACATTGTGATTCACGGCGGCCGCATCATCGATGGCACGGGCAATCCGTGGTATGTGGGCGACATTGCCATTACAGATGGCCGCATTGTCGCCATGGGAAAGATTCCTGGCGGAATTGCCAAGCGCGTGATCGAGGCAAACGGCATGGTGGTTGCGCCCGGATTTATTGACATGCTTGGCCAGTCTGAGACGGCGCTGCTTATCGACAATCGTTCAGTAAGCAAGCTGGCGCAGGGCATCACATCTGAGATCACAGGCGAAGGCGGCTCGATCGCTCCGCAGAACGCGCTGACCATCGCGGCGGCCCAGCCCTCGCTCGATCCTTATCACCTGAAAATCGACTGGACGACATTAGATGAATATTGGCAGCGGCTCGCGAAGAAAGGCACGCCTATCAACATTGGAACGTACGTAGGCGCGGCGCAGGTGCGGGAGGCCGTGCTGGGCGATGTGAATCGCGCGCCTACCGCGGAAGAACTGGAAAAGATGAAGGCGCTGGTGGAGCAGGCCATGCAGCAAGGCGCGTTGGGAGTTTCCACGGCGCTGATTTATCCGCCAGGACATTACGCGAAGACAGAAGAGCTGATTGAGTTGGCCAAGGTGGCCGCGCGCTATGGCGGCATTTATGCCACGCACATGCGCAGTGAAGGACAGAACGAAGTGGCTGCGGTGCGCGAGGCATTGCGAATCGGCGAAGAAGCTGGGCTGCCGGTAGAAATATTTCATTTAAAAGTCAGCGGCAAGTCTCGCGCGGGAAAGATGATTGACATCGTGCGCATGATTCAGCAGGCGCGAGACCGCGGCCAGGACGTAACTGCCGACATGTATCCGTATCTGGCCGGCGCAACCGCGCTCGCTTCCAGCCTGCCGCCGTGGGTGGCCGATGGCGGCCAGAACAAATTGCTGGAACGCCTTCACGATCCTGCGGTGCGCCAGCGGATCAAAACGGAAATGTCCGCCACGGGCGAGCGCACCTGGGAGAATTTGTATCTCGATTCCGGCGGAGCTTCAGGCGTGATGGTTGCGTCGGTGGTGAATCCGGAGCTGAAGCAATATACCGGCAAGACTGTAGCTGAGATCGCGCAGGCACAAAAGAAAGATCCACTGGACGCTTTGATGGACTTTGTGCTGGCGGATAAAGGCCTTTCGGGCGCGCTCTATTTCATAGCCAGTGAAGAAGACCTGCAAACTGGATTGCGGCAACCGTGGACCAGCATCGGCCTGGACGCGAATGAGCTCTCGCTGGATGGGCCGCTGTTTGAGCCGCACATTCATCCCCGCTCTTTCGGCAGTATGCCGCGATTTCTAGGGCATTACATTCGCGATCTGCAATTGATGCCGCTGGAACAGGCGATCCGCAAGATCACTTCCCTGCCCGCGCAACGCGAGCACCTGACCGGACGCGGTCTGATCAAAGAAGGCTTCTTCGCCGATATCACGATCTTTGATCCTGACAGCATCATCGACAAAGCCACTTACACTCAGCCAGCACAATTAGCAGAAGGCGTGAAGTACGTGATTGTGAACGGGCAAGTGGCATTCGAAAACGGAAAGGCCACTGGAGCGATGGCAGGAAAGGCGTTAATGGGACAGGGGGCGAAGTAAACGTCCCCTAACAGAATTGTGTGGTATAACAGTTATACCATATGAGATTCGACTTCGACCTACGCAAGGGTAAACGGTTGAGGTCCAATCCCAGACGTGGGATCGGATTCGAAGAGGCACAAGAGATATTTGCACACCGTTTTATCTCGATCAGCGTCTCGAAATTCCGGAACAGCAGCGCGCGATCGGGTGGGTTGGTGGACAACTATATACCCTCATTTTTGAAGTTGGGGAAGATCGCGAGGGCGAGTACTACCATCTGGCTACCTTATGGAAAGCAACGAGGCAGGAGCAGCAGCTTTATGAAGAATACGCGTAAGCCAGGGAAAATAGTATCGGCAGAACAGATTGCTCGCATGGCGGAACGGGGTACCGATGTTTCCCGCTTTTTCAGCAACACCGGCAGCATGATGGGACCGATTCAACGTGTGAATGTCGATTTCACATTGCCGATGTTGCAGGAGCTGGATACTGCAGCCAAAGACCTGAATATCAGCCGGCAGGCGCTCATTAAGACCCTGATCCGTCAGGCGCTTGATCAGCGATATCTGGCGACAAGCGCGCGTAAGAAAGTGAAGAGAGCTTAGAAATACGCGTTGCAAACTCCTGCATCTCCGGCTGTTACCACCCAGGTCTTTTTAACAATTATTTACAAAATCAAGTGTTGTAACCCTCTGATTTAACGTCAAATAGAATAGCTGGTGCAGTGAGCTCCGAATCGGCACATTCCTAGCGGTACCGGCCCCCGCCGGCAACCGGCAATTGCTGAAAAATAGAAGTCTGTTAGGATTTCAGATTTCCAAGATCCTGCCCTGAGAGGACAGATGTCAAAACCTTTACGCCACAAACTGGCCGTCCGAGCGCTGATATGTGCATGCTTCGCGTTAATTCTAAGCGGCTGCGGCCATACCAGCGCCGATTCCAAACAGAAAGGCGGCGGAGGCAAGGGCGGCCGTGGTGGCGGCGCTCAAATGACTATCCCAGTCGCGGTGGCCAAGGCTGAGGTCCGCGATCTGCCCATCCTGCTGAATGGGTTGGGATCGGTGGAAGCCTACAACACGGTTGCGGTCAAGAGCCGGCTTGATGGCCAATTGGATAAAGTAAACTTTCGCGAGGGGCAGGAAGTAAAGCAGGGCGAACTGCTGGCGGAGATTGATCCACGTCCTTATGAAGTACAGCTGAGCCAGACGCAGGCGACCCTCTTCAAAGACCAGGCCGCGCTGAAAGATGCCCGGCTGAACCTTGAACGGTTTCAGCAGCTCTATAAAGATGGCGTAATTTCCAAGCAACAGCTTGATACTCAGGGCTCGCTTGAGGCCCAGCTTGATGGCGCAGTTCGCGCCGACCAGGCGCAGGTAGATACGGTAAAACTCAACTTGACATATACGCGCATCACGGCGCCGGTGAGTGGCAGGATCGGACTGCGCCAGATCGACGTTGGAAACATGGTGCACGCATCTGATCCCAACGGCCTGCTGGTGATCACGCAGTTGCAGCCGATTGCGGTAATCTTTAGTCTGCCGCAGGACAATCTGCAAGCGGTTTCCCAGCACATGCGCAATGGCAAGCTTGCAGTGGATGCTTACAGCCGCGATGACCAGACAAGGATTGCCACGGGATTCCTGACCACCATCGACAATCAGATTGATACCACCACTGGCACGGGAAACCTGAAAGCAGTGTTTGAAAATCGCGACCGCTCCCTCTGGCCCAATCAGTTTGTGAATGTGCATCTGCTGCTGGAAGTAAAAAAGAACAATATCGTGGTACCGTCAGCGGCAATTCAGAGGGGGCCGCAGGGCACATATGTGTTTACGGTAAAGCCCGACAAGACAGCAGAGATGCGTAATGTCACGGCATCCATCAGCCAGGGAAATTTGACGGCCATCTCACAAGGCTTGCAGCCCGGCGACACCGTTGTGACCGACGGACAAGACAAACTTCAGCCCGGCACAAAGGTTGAGATTCGCGGCGAGCCTGGACAAAACGGCGGTTCCAGGCAAGCAAACGGCGGACAGGCGAACGGAGCCCAAACGCAGTGAAGCGCGCGGCGGCGCGTTCCAAGTCAATCGAAAAAAGCGATCAGGAAGACAAAAGGCGTTGAGCAAACATCATGCCTAACGGCGGCCCATCAAAATTATTTATCCTGCGTCCAGTAGCTACGTCGCTGCTGATGATCGGAGTGTTGCTGGTAGGCGCCGTTGCATACCTGCAACTCCCGGTCTCTGCTCTTCCTCAGGTGGACTATCCCACCATACAAGTCATCACATTTTATCCGGGCGCCGGGCCGGAGGTGATGGCGTCATCAGTAACCGCGCCGATGGAACGGCAGTTTGG
>DATBVH010000597.1:0-8452 GCA_036515395.1 Candidatus Angelobacter sp. | reverse complement strand
GGAACAGCGGTGTGGTCGTGACGGTGATATTGGCAAAGCTCACGGTCACCGGACTTCCGGAAACAGTTGCCGTAACCTTTGTGGGCACGCCGGCATTCAGCACAACTACTTCAGCGCCGGTCACGGTGATTGTGGCTCCGTTGTAGGTTCCTGGCGGTAGATTGGCAAGGGTCAGCGGCTCAAAGGTGCCGGCTTGATGTGAAAATTCCACTTCAGCTGGTTTTGCCAGCAAATTCGCGGTGGTAGCGGTTGGGCTTACGCCGGTAAGGGTAATCGAGCTGATGTTAAGCTCAAATTTGGCAATCTGGTCATTGACGGCGTCGCCGGTCTGCAGGACAACTTGTCCCGCGCCGGTGGAAACTTGGTGGGTGGAACCGCCTCCGCAACCTGTCAGCAACAAAGCAAACACCACGCATAGCAGTGTGAACAAATAAACCCGTTTCATTGGGCCTCCAAGAATAAAAGTGTCTGAGGATTCGATCGAGTGGCGTTGTGTTAGTAGAGTACTACGATCATCGTCCTGATAGTGGGTTGACTCCGTCGTATCGTCGCTCCCTTGTACATGCCCCGGTATTCCCAAAGACAACGGACCTCTGATGCGCCGATGCAACCGATAATGCGCTGCAAAAGCGACAGGGTTCCAGGTTTGGGGAAAGCTTTTCAGGGCTGTACCTTTTTCCTTTCAAGACGAAGTAGCACAGGGGAATCTATGCTGACTTGCCTGTTGTAAATGCAGTCGGCGTGCCAATTGGAATTGTGGTTAAAACCCTTTATTTTCAGCAACTCTGGTTGTTGTGAAAAAGCGCGTCGGGTTAATCTGACCCGTACACCGTGTATTCCGGACACAGGCCGCATTTTCAACGTGGCATCTGTATGGATAAAATAAAACCGCGGTGTTTGTTCCGTTATGTGAACATCCGCCGCGATTTATTGAAGACTTGTTAAACGCGAATTGCGACTAGATCCACTCCGGTGGTTTGCCGCCGTGATGATGATCGTCGCCGCTGCCACCGTCCGATCCAGATCCAGAACCGCCGTCGGAGCCGGATCCGGAACCAGAGCCTGATCCGGATGAATGGTCGTTGTCGCCTGATCCGGAGGAATGTCCGCTGCCGCTGTCAGGATCACCGCCATGGTGGTCGCCTGGATCCCGATGATCAGAAGCGCGCAGGCTCTTGACGGGATCGTCATCGTCCTTCGAGTTGCTGCCGTTGTCCCTGCGACTGGAGCGGTCAAGCTGCGGACGCAAATCCTGCGTGGGGCGGGGAACTTCCGGACCGCCCTCCATGCCTACGCGGCTGGAAAAACCGGCGGTGATCATTACGGATTGACCACGACCGGTTACGGCCTCAAGTTCCACTACGCCTTCATCCACGTCAACTTCAGTAAAGCCGCGACGGTCAACCTCAACGTCAAATTTTGTGCCGCGGACGGAAATAACCGCGCTGGGGGTGCCGATCTGGAATGCGGGCGATCCTCCCATGCGCTTTTGAATCTGTGTGCGTACGCGGCCCATGAGGAGCTGAAAATACTTCCAGCCGCTGGCTTCAGGCTGCTTCAGCAGCAGCTTGGTATGTGCGCGCACCAGCACATCGCTGCCATCGGAGAGCTTCAACAGCAGACGGCCGTCGTCCGTGCTTACCGTAGTTTCCGGCGGCAGGAGTTCGCCTCGGACAGGAGCGGCAAACGCCTGTGCGGGAAGCTGAATGCTGACTTTTCCTTTGAAGTCGGAGATAGTGGCCCCGGCATAAGGAGCGTTGGCGGTCGCCGCTGGCGAAGATTCTTGGCCGACAGCGCACGCGCAGTAAAGCACAAAGCCGATGAGCGTGAAAATTAATTTGTTTTTCATGGTGTCACCTCTGAAACTTCGCAGGCGCCGCGCGGCAGTGTAAATGCAAACGTGGTGCCTGCAGATTGGTTGCTGGTTACATGGACCCTTCCGCCGTGTTGCTGGGAAATGCGGCGGACAAAACTCAATCCCAGACCCCAGCCGGGAATCGATTCGCTGTGGGCAGGACGATAAAAACGTTCAAATAATTGCTCCAGCTCGGCCTCTGGTATCACCGGCCCGGAGTTTTGTACCTCAAACTGAATTTCTTCGCCGGAAGAATGGACCCGCATCAAGACCTCTGTTCCGCCCGCGCCATACTTGATGGCATTGCTGACCAGATTGAGCAGCGCGCCGGAGATGAGCGTCTCATCGCACTGCAAAAATCCGTCATCGCAATCCAGATCTACTCGCACGGCAATTTTGGCTGCGGCAGCCAGCGGCTGCACCACTTTTTGCACATGCTCCACCATTGTGCCGATGCTGGTGCGCGCCAGTCGCAACGGGCGTGCTCCGGCATCCAGCCGCAGAACTTCCAGATAAGTATTGATCATCGCTACCAGGCGATTCGTTTCGCGGAAGATAGTGGATGGAGCTTCACGCGTCGCCGGAGAGTTGGGATAGCGCATCAGGAGTTCAGAAAAGCCCTGAATGGAGATGAGCGGCGTGCGCAGCTCATGCGTAACAAAGCTCAGCGCTTCTGAGCGCGCCTGATCGCGTTGGCGACGCGCGGTAATATCTTCCGCGATCAGCAACAACGCCCCGGCTTCAGCAAAAGATGTCCACGGCAGACGCACCGCATGGAATAGCCACAGCTCTTCTCCGAGCGAAGCCTCATTTTCAGCCCATGACGCGGGCTGCGACGACAAGGTCGCTAACTCCTGCCAGCCACCCGCCAGTTTCGTTACGCCTGAAAGTCTGTCCATCACAAGCGCATGACGGACGCAAAATGCCTTCCACGTTTCATTGCTGAAGAGAAGTGCTCCGTTGGCGCCATAGACCGCAAGGCCTTCATTCATGGTTTCAAGCAGCGTCTGGTTGAATGAATAAAGCGAAGATAATTCCGCCTGAAGGTCTTTGAGCGCAGCCAGCTTCCAATGCAGCCGGTCTGAGGCCGGCCACTTGGCAAGATCTGTGCCGGACTGGGCAGGTTTGAGCTGTCCATAGTGCGGACTGATAGCGTGGCGGAGTTGTTGCAGTCGCGAAGTGACTTCGCGGTCTACTATCAGCAGGTTCTCAAGCTGCGCGATAGGCGCGGCAAGTACGCCTGCGACCAATAACGGTCCGTAAGCAAGCAGGCGGTGAAAATCTGCAAACAGAAAATACGCTGCTATATATACGCCTGCCAGCATGCCAATGAGGATCAGCAGTCCGCGTACGCCTGGATACCGCACCACCACCCAGAGCGATACCACGCTCATCAAGACCAATAGCGTGATCTGGGCAAAGTTGCCAATCTGCGAAAGGATCCGTCCGCTCAGCGCCATGTCAGCTACGTTGGCGTTTATTTCCACGCCGGGCATCGGAAGCTGATTGCTGACCGGAGTGATGAGTCGGTCACTGATGTCGATTCCACCAAAGCCGATGAGTACGGTCTTGCCCGCCAATTCTGGCGCGGGCTTGCCCGTCAATAGATCGCCTGCGGAGACGACGACGAACGGCGGATTCGGCTGTCCGGGCTCAAACTGCGGTCGGTAATCGATGAGCATTGGCGGCGCCTCCGCCATGCGTTCCACGCCCGGTGTGTTTGCGTCGAGAACTATTTTCTTAGGCAGCACACCGGGCCTGGCCAATTCAGCCAGCTTGAGGGCAAATGCAGGACGCAATCCGTCCGCGCTTGGTTCCTGGATGGGGATGCTGCGGCACAGACCGTCAAAATCGATGATCGCCTGTACGTGCCCCACGCCTTTTGCCGCCTTGGCAAAGCGGGGAAGCGGATCCATCCACAAATTGCCGGTGGGCGAAGTTGAAATTTTTGCTGCCAGCACAATGTTGGGCGCGGACTGGATAGCGCTGGCCAGCGCTGAATCATTTTGCTCATCCTCAACTTCTGGTAAGAGGACATCAACACCAACGGCTTTAGGATTTTGCGCGCTAACAGCGCGTATGAGTTTAGCCAGCTCGGCGCGCGGCCATGGCCAGCGTCCATGCTGCTCCAAAGTAGCATCGTCAATCAGCACCAGGGCAACTTGATTCGAGATCGGCAGCGGACGCCGTACGCGGAAAAAAAAGTCATTCAGCTTCTGGCTCAGCGTGGAAACAGGGAAGCTCAGGCTCACCAGGCACACTAGCCCCAACAGGATGGCGTTGAGCCTGATCCAACGGCCCCAGGTGATGGGCTTTGCGTCTGTCGAATTGGAGAAAAACTTCATCGCTGAAACCGATGTGCTCCTTATTACAAATTAGCCGACCATCAAATCAATCCCCAGCCGGCGCGCTTTCTGGTACAAAGTTTTCCTTTCAATGCCCAGCGCCCGCGCAGCCTTTGACTTGTTGCCTGCGTGCTCCTGCAAGACGCGCAGTATGTGTTGCCGCTCCATATCTTCCAATGACGATGGAGGAGTTTTATCGGGAAGGCCATTGCTGCGAATCATCTGGCGCTCGCGCTCAACATCGGCCACGCCGATTTCACCCGACGAGCAAAAAATTGCCAGCCGCTCCACTAGGTTTTCGAGTTCGCGAACATTGCCGGGCCATGCCGCATTCGTCAGCATCTTTACCGCGGAATCCGTGATGGTGATATTGCGCTTGCTTTTCTGGTTGGAGCGCTTCAGGAAATGCTGGACAAGCAAAGGAATGTCTTCTCGCCGCTCTTCCAGCCCGGGAAGGTTGATTACCACAACGCTCAGCCGATAGTAGAGGTCTTCACGGAAACGGCTTTCAGTCATCAGCTTGGTCAGGTCGCGATTGCTGGCTGCAAGAATGCGCACGTTGATCTGTGTGTACTTATGTGAGCCGACGCGGCGGATTTGCTGCTCCTGCACAGCGCGCAGAAGATTCACCTGGAAGCCGGGCTTGGTTTCTGAAATTTCGTCCAGGAAAAGCGTGCCGCCGTGGGCCGCTTCAAAAAGGCCGGGACGGCTGCTGTCTGCGCCTGTGTAAGCGCCCTTTTCATGTCCAAAAAGCTCGCTTTCCAGAATATTTTCCGGAAGAGCGCCGCAGTTTACTGGGACAAACGGCTTGTCCGCGCGCGAACTGTGATCGTGCAGCGCGCGCGCAACCAGTTCTTTGCCCGTGCCGCTGGCTCCCAGAATCAGCACGCTGGCTTCTGTCGGAGCGACGCGCGCAATGGCGCGATAGACTTCCAGCATTTTCGGCGTGCGCCCGATGATGGACGTTTCAGGGCCTTCATCAATGGTGGCAGTGGCTTCGCTCAACGCGCGTTTGCTGGCCTGAACTTTGCGCACCAGAGCCAAAAGATCATCGATCAGCAAAGGCTTGCCCAGATACTCAATGGCGCCGGAGCCAAGAGACTTGGTGACCGTCTCAACGCTGGTGTGCGCCGTCATGATCACGCAGGCGCACTGCGGCTGCAGGACTTTGATGAGATCAAGCACGTTGAGCCCATTGGCCGTACCCAGATAAAGATCAAGCAGCGCAAGCTGTACCGGCTCCTGGCGCAGTATTATGTCTGCCGTGGCCACGCTGTTGGCGGTAAGACACTCATAGTCCTCCGCGGCCAGCACGGAGCTGAGCAGGCTTCGCGTGGAATCATCGTCATCCACCACCAGAATTTTGAAGTTACGATTTTTTTCGCTGCCGGACATCCGAAAGAGCCTTTCTACAGCCTGCTAAGACTGTGGCCAAACCTGCATCGATCAAAACTTACTTCGTAAAAATCTGTGTCATCAAAACTCTGCCTTTAAAATTTATAGCCCAGCGTCACGCCAACGGCGTTCGTGCGGAAAGCGCCTGTCGCCTGTATCAGGTGGTAATAGGTGTAGTCCGCGGAAAGGTCCCACGGTCCAAAAAGGAAATCATTTTTCATGACTGCAACGCCGGCAGGAGAGTAGCCGGCAAAGTCCTCCAGAATTTCAGCGCCACCATAGCCCATATACTCGCCGCGATAATGTTTGCCCAGCCGCATGCGGAAGCCAGCCGCGCCAAGATGGCTGCGGTATTGGTTGGGATTGAAGTAGCCGTGATTCAGGTCTTTGGTGAAATGAATATGCCGGAAGGCATAGCCGCCGCCAATGGCAAACTGATTGTCATGCCATGGGAACCAGCGCAACGCTTCTCCCCATTCGCGCTCGCCATGATTCCCATCAGAATAGTGGGCAACAGAAAAACTGCCAACGATGGAAAAATTGTGCCCCCGGTAATCAACATGGCTGTGCCAACCATGTGCCAAAAGATCGAACGCGGTGGAATCAAACGTGGGCGAAATTGGATAACGTGAGAAACCGCCGGAGAGTGAAAGGCCCTTGAGAGGATAGAGTTCCAGGTCTCCGCCATAAAGAAGCTGACTGCTGGTATCGGCAAAGCGCACCGCTCCCAGGCTTGTACGCACGGCAACGTATTTGCCCAGCCGCAGGCGAGTATCCGCGGCGCCAGAGATTACCGTCTCAGTGAAGGTGCCGGTCTTCCATAGTGATGTTTCATCCAAGCCCATACGGCTGGTGATGTTCTTGCTGAACTGATAGACCATCCCTTGGCTGGAATAGACAGAGCGGTTGCCTGAAGTATCCGTGATAAATGATTCGGAGTTTTGTACGCGATGAAATTTTCGTGCCTGCGCTTCTACAGGATCAGAGGCCAGATAGTCACTGTACTGCTGCAATTGCAGGCTGGTCGGATGCCGCGTAAAGGCCTGCTGCAACTGCGCACGCGCCTCTGCTCGCTTTCCTTCCAGTGTCAGATTGTGGACCAACCCAAGCGCTGCGGTTTCGTCATCAGGATCGGCCGCCAGCAATTCGCGGTACAGCCTGTCAGATTCGCGATAGTTTTCTCGATAGCCAAAAATCTGCGCCAGCTCCAGCTTGGCGTTGCGGCTGGATGCGTTGGCCAACAGAATAGAGTTCAAAAGCCCAATCGCCTGGCGATCTTTCTTTTGCTCAACGTAGATTCGGGACAATTGGATCTGCAACTCTTCGCGATTGGGAAACTTGATCAGTCCCTGCTGAATGAGCGACAAAGCTTTTTGCTCGTTGTGGTTGCTGAGGGCCTGCTGGCTCTGCGCCACGATCTGCGCAATCTCCTGCTCGGGCGTCTGCTGTGAGAAGAGATGCGTGCTCACCAGGGCGAGCAAGGTCGTAATAATCCTGACGAAAATGGCTTGGCGTTTCATATCTTAGGCCCGCGTGCTTGGTTATCTCCTTATTAGCAGCAACTGATCGGCCTAAACCTGTTTTCAATGAGATAGACAGATTGAGGTCTACCGCTACCGGCAAAAGTGTATCCAAACGACGTACTGGGTGTATCAGATTTCACCACATCAGAGAGGTTTATACAATCCAGAGCTGGAAGCCAAAGGTGCTAGTACCTGGAGTCCCAAAGATCAGGAAAATTTGGGGCCGGCGGACGTAAATCAATGTTTCAAGCCGAAGCCGAAGCGTTGATGATTTATCGAGCGGAGTCGAGCAAGTGGATTTCTTTCTTCACCCAATTTCTCTTTTGCGGGCGCTTGGATTGCGATCACGACGATTATTCAATCCCCAAATCTTTCCACTTCCTGTCCACCTGCGCCTTGGTTTTTTCGTCCATCAGGATTTCGTCTGGCCAGGGACGGGTAAAACCTTCAGTCGGCCATTTGCGCGTGGCGTCAATGCCCATCTTGGAGCCGAAGTTCGGCAGACGCGAAGCGTGGTCAAGTGAATCGACCGGGCCGAGCATGTACTGAATGTCACGCTCAGGATCGATATTGTTGAAAACTTTCAAAACCACTTCGCCGATATCCTGCACGTTTACGTCTTCATCCACCACGACGATGCATTTGGTGAACATGGCCTGGCCCAGCGCCCAGATTCCGCTCATGACTTTGCGCGCGTGACCTGGGTAAGACTTGCGGATGGAGACGATCATTAAATTGTGAAATACGCCTTCCACGGGCAGATTCACGTCCACTATCTCCGGCAGCGTGAGCCGCATCAGCGGGAGGAAGATGCGTTCTACGGCTTTGCCCATCCAGGCATCTTCCATCGGCGGTTTGCCGACGATGGTGGTGGAGTAAATCGGATTTTTGCGATGGGTGATGCAGGTGACATGGAACACCGGGTACTCGTCTTCCAGTGAATAGAAACCAGTGTGATCGCCGAATGGGCCTTCGGTGCGGAGCTCGTCAAGCTTAACGTAACCTTCAAGGACAATTTCTGCCGACGCGGGAACTTCCAGATCGACGGTCTCGCATTTCACTAATTCAACTGGCTTCTGGCGCAGAAAGCCGGCGATGATGAATTCTTCAATCTCCGGAGGCGCAGGGACAATGGCGGAAAATGTAAGCGCGGGTTCAGTGCCGATGGCGACGGCAACTTCCATCGTTCCGCTGGGACGATCACCGGGGGCAAGCATGGAGCCTCCGCCGGAGCGGGCCATGATGTCTACACCAGAACGTCTCTCCGCAGGCGAGGGCGCCTGCGCTCCACGATCTTGTTGATTGGCAGGCGAGGGCGCCTGCGCTCCACGGTC
>DATBVH010000596.1:0-3536 GCA_036515395.1 Candidatus Angelobacter sp. | reverse complement strand
ATCTGGCCTTTGCCGTCCGGCATTAGAGCCGCAAGCAGCTCAACCAGCACGTGGGAGGATCTATGGACCTGAATCTTAGCCCCGAGGAAATCAGATTTCGCGATGAATTGCGCACATGGCTTGCCGCCAATGCGCCCACGGACTGGGACGAGCGCCGGGAAGAATCGATGGAGACGCGCTTTGAATACCTGAAGCGCTGGCAGCGCAAACTGTATGAAGGCGGCTGGGCGGGAATCTCATGGCCCAAGGAATATGGCGGCCGCGGCGCCAGCCTGATGGAGCAGGTGATCTTCTGGCAGGAGATGGCGCTGGCCCAGGCGCCGCCTTTAGCGAATGTTTTGGGGTTGGGTATCATCGGTCCGACAATCATTGCTTTTGGTACGGAAGCGCAGAAGAAAAGGCATCTCGCGAAGATCCTGAGCGCGGAAGAAATCTGGTGCCAGGGATTTTCCGAGCCTGACGCAGGTTCTGACCTGGCGAATGTGCGCTGCGAAGCACGGCTTGATGGCGATCACTACGTGGTGAATGGCCAGAAAGTCTGGAACAGTTACGGATGGGCCGCGCACTGGTGCGAGCTGGTGGTGCGCACCGATCCCAATGTCCCCAAGCATAAAGGGCTCACTGTGCTGCTGGTGGACATGAAGACACCCGGAGTGGAAGTGCGTCCGCTGCGGCAGATGACCGGCGAAACCGAATTTAATGAGCTTTTCTTCCATGACGTGCGCATACCGGTTACAAACGTTGTCGGCAAGGTGAATGAAGGCTGGGGCGTCGCGATGGGAACGCTCATGCATGAGCGCGGAACGTTTGGCGCAGGTCTGCAGATTACCTATCGCAGGAACATGGAGCGGCTGATCAATCTGGCAAAGACTACGGAGCGAAATGGCCGGCCCTCGTCGGAAGATCCGGTTATCCGGCAGAAGCTGGCGCAATGCTATGCCGAAATTGAAGTTATGCGCTGCAATCAGATGCGTGCCTTCAGCCGCATCAATGCTACGGGCGTGCCTGGCCCGGAAGGTTCCATCCAGAAAATTTTCTGGAGCGAGCTGAACCAGCGCTTCCAGCAGGTGGCCCAGGAAGTAATGGGACCATACGGACAGCTTGAAGCCGGAGACGAACACGCTATCGACAATGGCATGTGGGCTTATGGCTATTTGAGATCACGCGGCAACACGATTGAGGCAGGCACGTCAGAAATCCAGCGCAATATTATTGGGCATTTTGTGCTGGGATTGCCGAAAAGTTATTAGCGGATAGCAGTCAGCATTCAGCAGTCAGCCAAGGTATTTCACCGCAAAGGACGCGAAGGGCGCAAAGGAAGACAAAGGGGAGTACGAAGATGCAATTTGGACTATCGGAAAGCCAGCAGATACTGAAAGATACGGCGCGCAAATTTTTTGCCGGGGAGAGTCCCATTGCGGCGGTGCGCAAGGTCATGGAAACGGACACGACTTACGACGCCGCGCTTTGGACAAAGCTCGCCGAGCAGGGTTTTACCGGAATCATTGCGCCGGAAGAGTTCGGGGGCATGGGCCTGGGAAAGGTGGAGCTGATCCTGCTGATGGAAGAAGCAGGTTACGCGCTGCTGCCGGGACCATTCTTCTCAACGGTGGCGCTGGCGGGAACGGTGATTGATGCGTGCGGCTCGCCGGAACAAAAGAAGAAGTATCTGGGACGCATTGCGGCGGGGCAGGCGCGTGCAACGGTCGCGCTGGTGGAAGCCGCGGGAAGCTGGGATATCGAGAGCCTAAAGATCAGCTCCGCCGGCAACAAGCTTACGGGAACTAAGCTGTTTGTCACGGACGCTGCGGTCGCCGACTTTGTGGTAGTCGTTGCGCGCGACGGAGTTTTCCTGGTCGATGCAAAAGCTCCCGGTCTGCGCATTGAAGCGATGAAAGGCATGGACCTGGCGAGAAAGATTTATTCCGTGGAATTTAATAACACGCCGGCAGAAGCGCTGGGCAATCCGCGCGGCCTGGCCGGCGCCCTGAACGTTGCCACGGCTGCACTATGCGCGGAGATGACCGGTGGCATGCAGCGAACGCTGGAGTTGACTGTGGCTTACGCCAAGACGCGCAAACAGTTCGGCAAGCCCATTGGCATCTTTCAGGCCGTGCAGCATCTCTGCGCTGATATGTATCTTGAGACCGAAAGCTCGCGCTCGGCCACGTATTATGCGGCGTGGGCGCTGGAAGAAAATACGCCGGACGCTTCGACCTCAGTCTCGGTGGCCAAGATGTACGCGAGCGATGCGGCGCGCAACGTGGGCAATCACGGCATACAGGTGCACGGCGGCATGGGATTTACCTGGGAAAATGACATTCATCTCTACTACCGGCGGGCCAAGGCTTCAGAGACCATGCTAGGGGATGCAACTTTTCATCGTGAACGGATTGCGCGGCAGATTATTGACGAGGCATCGAGCGGCAAAAAGAAAGATCATTCGAAGCAGGCGGCGCTCGCCTCACGGTAATTGTGGATTTATATTTTACTGATTAGCCAAGATCGTTATGCCTCAGGAACAATGGACAGCCGTCGATAGCTACATTGCAGATCTTTTTATCGCACCCGATTTTGCTCTGGAAGCTGCGCTTGATTCCAGCAAAGCAGCCGGATTGCCCACCATCAACGTGTCTCCAGCGCAAGGCAAGCTCTTGCACTTGCTGGCAAAAGTGCAGGGAGCACGCAAAATTCTGGAGCTGGGCACGCTGGGCGGATACAGCACCATCTGGCTTGCGCGCGCGCTCCCGCCCGAGGGGCGACTGATATCGCTTGAAATCGATCCGAAGAGGGCGGAGCTTGCCCGTGCCAACATTGCGCGTGCGGAATTGGCGAATGCGGTGGAAATAAGAACAGGCCGTGCGGCAGATTCGCTGCAAAAATTGGTAGCTGAGGGGCGGGGGCCTTTTGACCTGATATTTATCGATGCGGATAAGGCGGGCTACGCCGAATATCTACAGTCGTCTTTAAAGTTGTCACGGCCTGGCACGCTGATTATCGCGGACAATGTGGTGCGCAAAGGCGCAGTGGCTGATCCTGCCAGCACCGATGAAAACGTGCAGGGCATCCGTAAATTCAACGAAGTGCTGGCTGCGGAAAAAGGTGTGACCACCACCGTGATACAAACTGTGGGCAGCAAAGGCTATGACGGCTTGGCGCTGATTCTTGTGACAGCGAATTCCTGAAGTTCTCAGAGGGAGATAGCAAGTGCTCTTCCGCGCATTAACTCCTTCCTGTTGCCAGGACCCATTTCAGTTCCGCTGATTTAAAATTAGCTGATGTCCCGTTTCTCTGGTTTCTCCCCTGAAGCAATTTCTTTTTTGCGTGCGCTCAAGCGCAACAACCGGCGTGAATGGTTCCAGCCGCGCAAAGAAAAGTATGAAGTCCTGATTAAGGCCCCTATGCTGGAATTTGTCGAGTGCCTGAACGAAGAGATGGCCCGCTTTGCTCCGGCTTACGTCACACCACCTGCGAAGGCCGTGTACCGCATCTATCGAGACACGCGTTTTTCCCCGGACAAGACGCCGTATAAGACG
>DATBVH010000595.1:0-3627 GCA_036515395.1 Candidatus Angelobacter sp. | reverse complement strand
GAAGGTCGCAACCAAAGTGGCGGAGGGGATCTGCGGCGGCAACGTAACACCGGGAACACCGGTGAGCGAGCAATACATTCTTGATCTAGAACGTGAAGGGTTTAAGTCGCTCTGTGGCGAGAAGAAAACGCAGGAACGCATCCAGTTCACGCTGAAGACCGGCAAGCCGCTGAGGAATTAGTGAAAAAACGCGGACTTGTCATCTTAGGCGTTGTAGTTCTGCTGGGAATATGGCTGATGATTGTTGGCTATGAGTTCCTGGAAAAAGAAAACGCCCGCTTTCAAAAGAACGTGAAGGCGGCAAAGGAAGAGCAGCAGCGTTGCATGGCGCGAAACTCGAAGTACCGGAATTACGACCAGTTTCGTACGAGTATCCGGCTGCCATACACGAGCGACTTGCCGCTGGAGCGATGGATGCATCAGTACGATACGTTGCGCGCCGGCATGAGCGAATCAGAGGTTGAGATCATTCTGGGCGCTCCGGATTACGCGCGATGCGATGTGAGCAAGCAGGGCGACAAGTTTATTGGATCGACGTGGGTGTATGCGGTGGCAGTTCCGCAGGACGTGGCAAATGACAGCCAGAATAGTGGAATCCAGATTGTGTTTGGGCCGGACGGAAAATTGACGGACAAGAACGCGATGAACATGCAGGCAAAGCCGAGTCCGACGCCGAGCGTGGTAGCAACACCGGCTGCACCTGTGCCGACATCGGCTGGGGCCCCGGCGCAGGATGCAACGCCGCAGCCGACGCCGAGCGTGAATGCAACACCCGCAATCGTTCCGAGCGCGACGCCTGTGACGACGGCAACACCGTCTCCAACGCCGCAGTGAATTGAGGAGCAAGGCAGGTAGGGAGGAATGATGTTTGAAGCTTTAATTGTTTCTACTTTGAAGAATGCGCCACAAACCACGCCTGAGCTTTATGATGCGGCACGCAAATCTCAACCTCAGGATTGCGATAAAGTTTCGTGCACGCACCGTAATAAAATCAGCGATTTTGAATGGCAGCATCAACTACGGCGTGAACAGCAGTACTTAAAGAAACAAGGCATTATCGAGCTTCGAAGTGGTCGTTGGCAGCTCAATAAGTAGAGACTCAGTGATCGGTACCGTCTCATCTGTAAATCGACCCGAGCGCCGGAGGCGCGACGAGAGGTTAGCCCACCCTGAGGCGAGCGAATGCGAAGCCGGAAGGGTGGGTAGACTGCAAGATGAATTGAGCCCCGGAGGGGCGGCACAAAGCAAAGTGAGCTATTTGGTTATTTATGAGAAGTGCGCGAATGGATGGGGAGCGTATGTCCCTGATCTACCCGGACTGGGCGTCGCAGGGGCAACGCTGGATGAAGTAAAGCAGTTGATTCGTGAAGCTATGGATTTCCATCTTGAAGGCATGAGAGAACATGGCGATCCGATTCCCGAGCCCAGCGCTGTGACGGAATATGTCTCGGTGAGTTGATGAAACAGCGCAGGCGAGGGCTCCTGCGCTCCACAATTGCTTTGAAAGAAATTGTTTTGAAAGGTAGAAAAGATTGCCGAACGGATTCTACGGAGGACCGGATGACTGGGACGCGCTAGAAGCTCCGTTGCTGCGAATTGATCCGTTGCTTGTCAGTTTCTCTGAAGAGTGGCATATGAAGTTGTCCAAGAATTATCACAATTGGCCGGAGAGATCGATGGAGTGGTATCAACGTTCAATTCGGAAATTGATTCAGATTTTCTTGGAAAGCGAGAAACACCCTACTTACACCCTGTGGGCTTGTGCCTCAGAGGATCGAGATGGCAGAAGGTACTGGAAGCACAAGACCCTCAAGAAGGCAGTTGAGTTCAAAGAAATTGAAGCGAGTTTAGGTCATCTTCTAAACGAAGCCAAGTCAGATTTGAACGCTTGGTCCTCTGAGGAACTTGGCTTTGCAACCACGTTAGGAGTTCATAATGCGTGACGTCGTTATAGCAAGTTCAGTTCGTACCGCAGTTGGAAAATCAGGCAGAGGCACGTTGCGCGCCACGCGTCCGGATGACCTGGCGGCTGTCGCAATTAAGGGAGCGCTGGATCGCATCCCGCAGCTCGATAAAAAAGAGATTGAAGATGTCATCATCGGTTGCGCCACGCCGGAAGCCGAGCAGGGCATGAACGTTGCCCGCATTGCTTCACTCCGCGCGGGGCTGCCGGTGGAAGTTTCAGCCATGACCATCAATCGCTTCTGTTCGTCGGGATTGCAGGCCATCTCGCTGGCGGTGGATTCGGTAGCTGCTGGCCGTGCTGAAGTCGCGATCGGCGGCGGCACGGAATCGATGAGCATGATTCCCATGGGCGGGAATAAGGTCTCGATCAATCCATGGCTCATGGACAACTACCCGGACAGCTATCTTTCCATGGGACTGACGGCGGAGCGGCTGGCAAAACGATTTGGCATCACGCGCCAGCAGGCGGACGAGTTTTCCTTGAACAGCCACAAGAAGGCCATCGCGGCGATTCAGGGCGGCAGGTTTGAGGATGAGATTGTGCCGGTGCCGGTTAGCTTTACCACGCCGAACGGTTCCAAGCCCAAGCGTATGGAGATCGTCTTTAAGGTCGATGAAGGGCCGCGTGCCGATACCACGATTGAAGCGCTAGCCAACTTGAAACCCGCTTTCCATGCCCGAGGAAGCGTGACGGCCGGGAACTCGTCGCAAACTTCTGACGGCGCGGCAGCAACGGTCGTAATGTCCAGTGACAAAGCCCGGCAACTCGGCATCAAACCAATGGCGCGATTTGTGGCATTTGCAACGGCAGGCTATTTGCCGGAAGAAATGGGACTGGGCCCGGTATATGCGATTCCCAAAGTCCTGAAGATGGCAGGACTGAAGCTGGAAGATATCGATGTTTTTGAATTGAATGAAGCGTTTGCGGCTCAGGCGCTTTCGGTCATCAAGGAAGCCGGGCTTGATCCAAACAAGATCAATCCCAATGGCGGCGCGGTGGCGCTGGGGCATCCTCTGGGATGCACAGGTGCGAAGCTGACGGCAACGATTCTGCGGGAACTGAAGAGGCGAAACGGGAAGTATGGCATTGTGACCATGTGCATTGGCGGCGGCATGGGAGCGGCGGGGATTTACGAGAACATTGCATGAGTTCTTCACCACAGAGGGCACAGAGTGCCACAGAGGTAACCGGAGTAAATCAGGTCACGCATGCCATCATTGGCGCAGCGATGAAAGTGCATTCCGCACTTGGCCCGGGACTTCTTGAGAAAGCTTACTCGGCATGTTTGACGTATGAACTCAGGAAGCAGGGTTTCGACGTCAAAATCGAGGTCGAGTTGCCCGTGATATATGAGAGCGTTCGCATCGATCTGGGGTATCGTATCGATCTCCTGGTAAACGATCTGGTTATTGTGGAGCTCAAATGTGTGGAGAAGATCGCCCCAGTTCATGAGGCGCAGATCATTTCTTACCTGCGTTTGTGCAGAAAGAGTGTAGGTCTGTTAATTAACTTTCATGTTCGTCATCTCAAAGATGGAATAAAACGATTCGTAGAGGGGACTGACTGGGACTAACTCTGTGTTCCTCTGTGTCCTCTGTGGTAAAAGGAGCTCTAAATGGCAACAGCAACAGTCCCAAACAAAATCAAACTGGCGGGCGGAA
>DATBVH010000594.1:0-6159 GCA_036515395.1 Candidatus Angelobacter sp. | reverse complement strand
CTCAGCGCGCCGCCCACAGGAACGCCAAGCATAAATAACGCCAGAGGCTTGGAACGTTTTTCCGCGGGAAAAAGATCGCCGATCCAACTGGTAGCCGTAGGAGCGGCCGTGGCTTCGCCCACACCGACGCCCAACCTTGAGATCACTAGAAAAGAATAGCTGTTGATCCAGCGTGCGCTAGCCGTGAGAATTGCCCAAACCGCAATGCCCACTGCGAGAAGCTTTTTGCGGCTTACCCTGTCAGCCAGAAGTCCCAGCGGCAGCCCAACCAGCCCATAGAGCATGGTGAAGGCAAAATTCAGTCCGCCGATTTCCGTATCGGTAAGGTGAAACTCCTTGCGGACAGGCTCCACGATTGCGCCTGCGACCTGGCGGTCATAAAAATTCAGTACGTTGATGGCCACCAGCACGGCAAGCGGCCACCATGTCGTCGATCTCTTTGACGCAACTGTCTGTCCGGCAGAAATAGTTGCCTGCTCTTGAGCGCTCATGCGCGGCAATGGTATCAGATTGCCGCGCGCCAATCATGCGCATTCCGATTGTACGTACTCAGGTAAACGTGCGATCAAGCCGCAGAGAGCAGGCATTGTCTCGATTGCCGAGAAGACTCAGCAGGACCGAGCTACTTTCTTTCAACGGTCCCTTTCAGTACCACCATGCTCGATGGCGCATCAGGTTTCATGTTGTCCTCGGCAGTAATGATGACGTCAAAGTCTTTATACGTGGTGGTTGCCTTCAGGCTGCCTTGCAAATCGCTATTCACGCGTAATGCTCCCAGCAACTCAGCATCCTTGCCCCGCGGCTGCACCCAGACCAGATAAGTCTGCTTGGGTGGCGTGAGCGATTGCGGCGTTGCCATGTGTTTTACTTCGATGTTAACGCCCGTGTTGCCGTTGCGATCAGTATCAGTAATGATTTTGCCTTCGGCGGCGGGAGCAGCTCCGGTATTAGTGAGTTTATCCTCCCGGCCCCAAGCGGCGGTGGCCAGCAAAAAGCTGAACAGTAGAAACAGAGCGACAGTGCGTTGGCGCATAGATCTTTCCCCCATAAACAATTCAAGTGAAAGGTAAGATGTGCGACAGCGGGAACAATGTTGCAGCAAATGCAGAGCAGGTTTGTTTTTACGCAAATCGTGAGTTGAAGCCCCGCCGGCAGCTCTGAATCCAGCCACTCTAAAGCGAGAAAAAGGGAGCCGAATACTCGGCTCCCCAGGGGTTTAAAGGGAAGGTGGTTAGAAGTTGAACTTCATCACAAGCTGCATAACACGCGCGTTGTTGGCGAAGGCTTTTGTGGGATCGTTGAATGCATCGCTGGTGACGCGGACGAAACCAGTGACACCCGTATATCCAATAGAATTCACGGTGTTGATGCTGCCCGGAATAAACTGCGAGTGGTTAAAGATGTTGAACGCCTGAGCAGTCAACTCAACGTTCGTTCTCTCGCTCGTGTTAAAGCGCTTTACAACCGCCATGTCCCAGTTGTTCGTGCGTGGGGTGGCCAGTGTGTTGCGTCCAGCGGTCGCCAGTGCGCCTTTGCCAGCCTGAATGTATTGGGCATTCGGCTTATCAGCCAGGTAGCCAACTACATCGCCGGAGCCGTTGACGATAGGTGACACTGTAGACCCGGTTCCCGGAATACCGTTCGGATTGATGATCGTGCGGTCCGGAGCGGAGTCACCGTTCAGGTTGGAATCCACACCACTCTGCGGGGTGTAGAACTCAGGAGACTGAAGCTGGTATGACGGCACCAGTTTCCAGTTGCCGAGCAGGTTCTTGGCCATCCAATTTGAAGAGCCCTTGAAGAAAGGCACATCGTAAATGGCTTCCAGGCTCAAGCGCTGACGGCGGTCGAGAGCCGAGGTGGACATGTCAGCTGCAAAATTCTGCGAGTTCTGCGGACGCCGTGGCGTAAGCAGTGTCGAGAATACGTCAGCCGTGGAGTTGTCGATCAGGTGGCTCCAGGTATAGGCAGCCAGCAATTGCAGGCCGTTGCTGTAGGTGCGTGTCAACTGGGTCTGCAAGCCATGGTAGATGGATTGCCCATAGGGCTGAAAAGAGGTAATGCCGTTTATGAACCCCGCGTCGGTATATGCAGGGATAATCCTTGGCTGTTTCTGGATGTCAGCCAAAGTCGTGGTTAGACCAGCGATTGTGGCTGCATCGGGCTGTGTGAAGAACGTGGGTAAAAACAGCGATGGTGTTACTTTGGGCTGCACGTTCAGCTGCTGCTGCACCGGCAGGTGGATGCCACGGGTACCTACGTAGCGAACTTCCGCCGTGTACTTCTTGTTAAACACATGCTCCACTCCCAGCGTCCAGGTTTCAGAATAAGGAAGCTTCTGTACCGGAGGAAGGAAGTTTGCCGTGTGTGTGCGCTGGTCAGCCAGACTAGTGAATGTCTTCAGGCCATTGCCATTTCCAGCCGGAAGGCCGCCATTGGCCAGGAACGCGGTGTCAGACCAGGTGCAACCGCCGGTGCCATTCAGGCTCTGGAGAACGTCGCAAGTGCCGCCGAACTGAGGCGGAACCGCCAGAAGGCCAAGATTGTCATATAACACGTCATAGGCCATGCCAAAGCCGCCGCGGATAGTGGTGTTGCCGGAGGTGCCGGGCGAGTAAGCAAAGCCCAGACGCGGAGCAAAGTTCTTGTACTGGGGTTGGGGCTCCACGAAGTTGATCAAGCCAGGGACGCTGGCTGCGGAATTCAGGCTCTGAAGACGTTCGCTGAACGGCACAGAAGTGAACTCATAGCGCAGACCCAGGTTGAGCGTGAGGTTCTTGGTGATACGGAAATCATCGTTGCCGTAGACGTAAATGGCGGATTGATCACCATAATAAGTGTTATTGCCGGTTGAGCGCTGTCCGAAGGAAGAGGGCGACTGGTCCAGCAGGAACTCTTCCGTGTTGAGGTATTCATAATCTCCACGCGCGCGTTGCGTAAAACCCTGCGGGGAAATATATTTTCTGCCTTCAATACCGAACTTCAGATTGTGCTTGCCTTTGACCCATGAAATGTTGTCAGTGGCCTGGTACACGTTTTGGATACCGAACTGTGGAGCATTTGGATCGGGCCCAATCTGATTTAGCGTGTCATCAAAAGTCAGGTTCGGGTATACCGCCAGTCCGGGGAAAGAGAAGTTCCCGGCGGTAAAGGTCTGGCTGTTGCGGTTAAAGCCAAGACGGAATTCGTTCGTGAGTGTCGGCGTGAAAGTGTGAAACTCACTGAAAGTGATTACATGGTTCCGGACAGGCACTGTGGTGAAGAACGAGGGTATGTTGCTGGCAAAGTCAGTCGAGTCGTTCTTCTGATAAATATAGCGAATCCGCATTTGATCGTTCTGTGACAAATTGAAGTCAAGGCTGTTCGCGGTGGTATAGGTGTTATTAAAAATACTCGGCGAAAAGGCGATGTCGCCTAACTCAGCAGTTGCCGCTCCGCCGGTGGTTGTGGCGCCAATTCCTGCACAGTTGCTATTCGGCTGTGCTGAGGCCGGAACTGGGGCGGTCCCCTCAGCCTGCTTCAAAGCAGTGAGGTTTGCCTGGCTGACTCCGGGCAGTGCCGCAAGCTGGTTATAACCAGTGGCTGTGGGAGCGCAAATAAAGCTGCTGCCCAGCGTCTGATGGACGGGGTTGTATTCCTGGTTGGTAAAGAAGAACAGTTTGTCCTTCCAGAGGGGTCCACCCACCTGGCCACCAAAGCGGTTATTGTCAAAGCCAGGATTGATGATGGTCCCAGTTGTCTGGGTGCGCGCGTTCGATGCGTCAATAGCGTTCAGATTGCGGTTCTGGAAGTACTCGTACAAACGGCCATGCCATTGGTTGGTGCCGCTGATAATCGTCTGGTTGAACTGCCCGCCTGAGGAGTGTCCGAATTCAGGAGAGAATTGGTTCTGCAGGACCGTAAAGTTCTGCACCGCGTCATTCGGGATGGTGATGACCGGGCCCGTCACGGACTTGCTGTTGTTGTCTACGCCTTCCACGGTGAAGTTGTTATTGCGTGGACGCTGACCGGAAACCGAGGGGCCGGTTCCAGCGCCAATTCCTCCGCTGGTGGCAACGCCAGCATCGTACAAGGACAAGTTCAATACGCCCAGGCCGACTGTCGCAGTCGGCAAATCCTGAAGCTGCCGGGTATCAAACGTGTTCTGAATGTTTGGCGTCGTAGTGTCAATCGTCAACGACTCTGCGTTGACTTCAACCACTTGGGTGTTGGAGGTCACCTGGGCGGTGATATTTGCCGTGGCCTGCTTGTTCAGCTGGACCTGGACGTCTTTATAGCCGCCTGCCATCCCATTGGAGGTGGCTTCAAGTGAATAATGACCGACGGGAAGATTGATAAAACGGTATTCGCCGGTCGCGTTCGTCTTGGTGGTGGCTTTAGCGCCAGTTCCAAGGTTGGTCGCAACCACCTGGGCGTTCGAAACAACGGCGCCAGATGAGTCCGTCACTACACCGAGGAGGTCGCCACTGACTGCCTGCCCGTGAAGCAATATCGGGAGGCCAATGACAGCCACGACGGCTAGCACAATTACGAATCTAAGAAAAAAAGTTTTCATGCCATCTCTCACATGCATTTAGATTTCCATTTTCAAGCCAGAGAGAGTGGCCGAAATTGGCGCACCGGGTATATGAAAAGTCACAAAAAAGGGGCAAAGTGCATACAAAAGACCATAGAAATATCGTGTAGCGATATTTTATTAAGATATATGCGTGATCCGCAAAGATTTCATTAAGTAGATTCTCTTACTTGGATAATAATAACTACTTAGTTAATAACCAGCAAGCTTCATCGCCGACTGGGATGGTTGGCGGTTTCCAGAATTGTGGATATTTGTCTTCCGCAGAGCTGCGGTTTCGAGAACTCCCGGACACGAGAGTTCCTGCCGGCCAGTTCCACTGGCGCGAATTGAGGGGAGTCGGGCGCTGCCAGCACCACTCCCTCTTGCTCCACTAAGGTCTGCCATTGCTCGATCTGTGACATGCCGTCTCCCCCTGAGTCGTGCAGCAGCAGGAGCAGCGGCGCGGGGGCTGCCGGCGTTTCCGGAGCAGCAACAGGGTAAGTAAGTATTGCTGGCCCCCGCTCAGGTGGAAGAGCGACCCTTTCAAGGGTAGACCTGTGTGTCCGGGGACGAAGCGCAGGCTCTTTAGAACAGAGCCGCGATAAAGGACTTGAAAGACTCGGGCTTAAGTCCTTGTGCTAATCGGCAGACAACATCAAAAGTGCTTTAGCCTGGGCGTAATCGTGAGAAATGCTGGGCTTTTTTGAGCGCAATGGGTGATACGACGAAAGTAGAATATGGCATTTTAGGAAAAGTCTTATGCCGGTTCCAAAAAACTTTACGCGCTCTTTTCCACCAATTCCTGCGATTCAACGAGTTCAGGTTTGAGCTTCATCGGCAGCAATCCGCGCACAAGGATATAAAGCACCGGGATAATAAAGAGGTTGAGGAAGGTGGAGATGATCATTCCTCCAAACACCGTGGTCCCGACGGAGTGCCGGCCTGCTGCGCCCGCGCCGCTGGCAAATACCAATGGCAGCACGCCAAGAATGAAAGCAATCGAGGTCATCAGGATAGGCCGCAACCGCAGCCGCGCCGCTTCAATGGCTGAATCCACCAGGCTCAACCCGCGATGCTGCAACTGTTCGGCGAATTCTACAATCAAGATGGCGTTCTTACTCGCCAAGCCAATCAGCATCACCAGTCCAATCTGGCAGTAAACGTCATTCTGCAGGCCGCGCATTGACTGCGCCAGCAGCGCGCCCAGCACTGCCATGGGTACAGCCAACAAAATAATGAAAGGCAGCACAAAGCTTTCATACTGCGCGGAGAGCGTCAGATAAACCACCAGCAAGCCCAGGCCAAAGAGCATGACGGTCTGCGCGCCGGATTGAATTTCTTCCAGCGAGATTCCGGTCCACTCAAAGGAGTAGCCCTGATGCAAAACTTCTTTGGAAATATCTTCCATGGCCTGGATGGCCTGGCCGGAGCTGTAGCCGGGAGCGGCGCTGCCATCGATTTCCACGCTGCGGAACAAGTTGTAATGGTTGATCACGCTGGCATTGGTCCCTTCTTTCACTGTGACCAGATTATCCAGCGAGATCATTCGATTATCGTCAGAGCGAACATAGAACTGGCGCAGGTCGCGCGGCTGTGAGCGG
>DATBVH010000593.1:0-4879 GCA_036515395.1 Candidatus Angelobacter sp. | reverse complement strand
AGTCCTTATAGCAATCAGGATTGCCCGTGTAAGTTTGACAGCGTGCCAACAGATCACTTTTGCCGCCGAAGCCGCCAATACGCTCCACAATGCGCGCATAGTTGCCAAAAATCTGTGTCTTGGCTAGTTGCAGTTCAGCTTCAGTAGGACCGTTCTTCAGGAAAGTTTTGAGTTCTTCATCCGCCGCCTTCTCAGAGTTGCGGAAATTCGCCTGGGCTTTTTGCAGGTCCTGGTCGGGCTTGGCAGTGATGGTGAAATCAAACTGGCCGCCGATTTCGTTGGTGTCGTCAGTCGCGGAGGCGCTGGTGGCTGTCTGGTCTTTATAGACAAGACGCTTGTAAAGCCGGGAAGTTTTTCCCCGGCCCAGCACCTGCGCTGCAAGATCTAGCTGCGCTTCTTCAGGAGATCCAAATTGCGGAACGTTCCAAATGCGATAAAGACGCGCCTGCGGAACGCGGTCCTGCACCCATCCGCGATGCGTGCCTGTGCGCTTTGAGATCCATGTTTCCTGCTTGGCGATGGGCGGCCCGGCAGGAATCTCACCGTAATACTTTTCAACTTTCTGGCGCGCCACTTCTGGAGTAATGTCGCCGGCGATCACCAATGTGGTGTTGTTGGGGCCGTAGTAAGTCTTGAACCATTCGTCCACGTCTGCTTTGGAAGCAGCATCCAGGTCCTGCATCTCGCCGATGACTGTCCATGAATAAGGATGGCCCACCGGATAAGTATTCTTTACGATCAGCTCTTCCGTTACGCCGTAAGGCTGGTTCTCACCCTGGCGTTTTTCGTTTTGCACCACGCCGCGCTGCAGGTCGAGCTTTTTCTGGTCGAGCACCGGCAACAGGTGGCCCATGCGGTCACTCTCGGCAAAGAGTGCATAGTCCAGCATGGAGGTAGGCACATTCTCAAAGTAGTTGGTCCGGTCGTTATTCGTAGTGCCGTTCAGGTTGGTAGCGCCAATGCGCTCCATGGCATTCAGATAAGTAGTGTTGAAGTTTTCACTGCCGCTGAACATCAGGTGCTCAAACAAATGAGCGAATCCGGTCTTGCCCGGCTTCTCATTCTTAGATCCCACGTGATACCAGGTGTTCACGGCCACGATGGGCGCTTTGTGGTCCTCATGTACCAGTACGGTAAGACCGTTCTTTAAAACGAACTTTGTGTACTTGATATCAGGTATAGGGATTTGCGGTGACGCGGCCGCAGAGCGCGCAGCCGCCTTGGGCGCCGGACCAGCCGCTGGCTTGGGTGGAGCGCTCTGGCTAAAAGAATTAATACCAATCAGGCCAACTGCCAGGACCAGGCCAGCGATTTTGTGCATGAATTTGCTTCTCAAGGTGCCTCCATGTTGATTATCGGAAAATGTGTAGACGGCGGCGGCAATCATGCCGACGCGATTTTTGTTTCAAAGTCCCACAAAAGGTCTGGCTCCCCGTTGACGCAGCTCTCCAAAATATGCGTGAGAGAAAAGGGCGCAGCAAAGATTCATCAGGCTTCAAGGGGTGCTGCGCATAATCATAGCAGCATGGATGGCGTGTTTTGCGCCCATTGAAGACGTTTTTATAGCTGAAGTTGGTTTTCTGGCTGGACCATCTAACCTTCGCGCGGCACGCGAGTCTAAAGTCAATGTAATAGTGTTTCTTGTCCGGCTAGGGCCGCGAGTTTGATGGTGTAGCGCTTTTATTGATATCAGCTTTCGCCTCGCGCAGCAGACGTGTGTTTTTCTCCGTGGCCGCCTCCAGCAGCGCAGCCTGCGCATGTGCAGTTTTCCAGTCGCGATGCTCCGCTGCTTCCGTAAGACCGGGCAGCTCCAGGTGCGCATAAGTGTAACGGGCCGCGTATAGAAGATGCTGGAACCACGGCCGTTCGGGAATACCCTCTGGCGTGAGCCAGTTGGATTCCACCTGCATCAGCTGCCGGCTGATTTTTTCCGCAGCCTGGGTATTCAAAGTGTTGGCCGCCAACGCGATCATGACTGTGGCATTCAACTCCCGTCCCGTTTTTTCCAACTCGCCGATCTTGTTGAGCAGAGGCCGCAGATCAACATTCTTCTGGACCTTGTTTTTGTGGTCCAGTTCCTTCACAAAATCCCGAATGTTCGCCGCATAGGCCGCAAAGTCGAAAGGCAGCACATCTGCATTGGCTAGCCGCAATGCCAGCAGCCCCCACAGATCGGAAATCACAATGTGGTATTTGAATCCCGGATCGCCGAAATGCTCCATCCAGAAATGGTCGTCATACATGGAGTGATAGACGCCGTACTGTCCGTCAAATTCCAGGCCAACAGTCGGGCGGCCAAGATGGTTCAGGAAAACCGTGTGGTCTGATCCGCTGCCGATCCGCGTGTTGACCAGCCGATTGTCGGCGATCGGCGCGGTGGTCTTTTCCTCTTGAGCGCGCGTCTTGCGCCAGACGTCGTAGAGCGGCTCGCCGGTCGGGGCTTTCAAGGAATGTGAGGCTTCCACGATCATCGGCGCCAGTGAGGCAACAGCATCAGCATGGAAGTCCGGCACGGCGTTGCCGGTGCGGTTGGCCGGGCCTGAAGCGGATGAATCGACATTTATATAAGCGACCAGGTTTTTCTTCAGATCATCGCCAAACTGCTCTCCCCATTCGGTTGAGCCGGTGAGCGCGTATTCTTCTCCATCCCAGCTGCAGATCACCAGAGTGCGTCGGGGACGCATACCATTCTTCTTCAACTCGCCCAGCGCACGTGAAAGTTCCAGCATGGATGCGGTGCCGCTCGAAGGATCAACGCCGCCAAACGCCCAGGCATCGCGGTGGTTGCCGAGCAGCACCCAGTCGTCTGGAAACTCGCTGCCGCGTATGCGCGCTTCAACAACCGTATAGGGCTGAATGCTGGAGTCCATATCGATTTTCAGGTGGACCTTCACGCTGCCGGTGAGTCGATATTGAATCGGCAGAGCGCCTTTCCAGTTGCCCGGCGCTTTAAGGCCGTTCATGTTTTCCAGCAGCGGCTTGGCATCATGCCAGGAAAGAGGCAAGGCCATGATCTTGGGCAATGAGCGCGCTTCCGCTGCGGGAATATGCTTTGCGCCAGCGACGGATGCCCAGCCCGGAGTGGTGGGATCGCCCGGCACAATAAAGTCATACGTGATGGCGCCGCGCTGTATGTGACTCTCCGGGCCCCAGGGGCCATCAGGAAAAACTTTTCCGCGCGTGTAACCATCTTCTGCCGGATCAGAATAGACGAGCATCGCCGCTGCGCCTTCGCGCTCCGCTGTCAGTGCCTTGAAGCCGCGATAGCTATAAGGATTGGAGTAGCGCACCAGAACAATCTTGCCTTTCACGCTGATGCCTTTGCTCCGCAGCAGATCGTAATCTTCCGGGTTGCCGCTGTGCGCGTAGACCACTTCCGCCGTGATCTCGCCCGATGCGGAGTAGCCAAGATATGCCTGGGACACACGCGCATTCTTCGTGTCCGGATCGGAGTCGTAGGGTTCTTCCCGCAGCGTGGCTTTGTAGTGCACTGGGGTTATCATCTCGAGTGATATTTCGCGCGGCGCAGAGTGAACCACTTCATACTTGCGCAGCACAACGTCTTCCCATCCCTGCTCTCGCCACTGGTCGGCGATGTAGTCCGCCAGTTCGTTGTTGCGGGCTGAAGCCGCTGGATGCGGCTCTGCCGTGAGGTAGCGATGCCATTCACGCGCCCGGTCGGGAGAAGGAATTTTCAGGAACTGGCCCTCTATGTTGCGCTCCATGGCCGCGCCTGCAGGCGTGAAGCCCAGGAGATACGCGCTCTTATCCGTGGTCGACGACTGCACTTTTTCCTGCGTGTGCGACTCCATATTCGGAAGCAGAGCCAGAACGGCAAAGGCAATGGCAGATCGGATGGAGCGTCGGTTCAGAATGCTAATCATGGTTCCCTCAAGAACTTTCAACCTTGGTTTGCCAAACTGATTTGCCTTACTTGGCCGAGAACACTTTTTCCATCGCCGCTGCAATCGCGCGCGCTGCAATGTGGCATTCTTCTGCCGTAATGATAAATGGCGGGGCCAGCAAAACGTGGTCGCCATTTGTCCCGTCCACACAGCCCTGCGTCGGATAGGTGAGCACACCTTCGTCCATGGCAGCTTGAAAGATTCTGTCGGCAATGTTTTCTTCGCGAGGAAACGGCTCTCGTGTTGCCTTGTCTTTTACGAACTCGATTGCAGCCAGCAGACCCAGGCCGCGAACGTCGGCGACGTGGCGATGCGCTTTGAGCGGCTCCAGCGCGGCAAAAAGTTCACGGCTCGCGTTCGGGACTTGTGCAAACAGCGCTTGCTCCTCCAGTACATCCAGCACTGCATTTCCCGCCGCCATCGATACAGGATGATTCTGATAGGTGTAGCCGTGCTGAAATGCGCCTGAGTTGCGCTCAAAAGTTTCCACAACACGTGGGCCGATAATCACGCCACCCAACGGCGCATATCCGCTGGCTGCGCCTTTACCGAATGTAATCAGATCGGGCGCAATACCCCAGTGCTCCACCGCGAATGGTTTGCCCGTGCGGCCCATGCCGGTCATCACCTCATCGGCGATGAGGAGCGCATCGTACTGACGGCAGATCTCGGCGATACGCTGAATGTAGCCATCGGGAGGGACGGCCGCGCCAAGAGTGGCGCCGACGACAGGTTCAAAAATAAATGCCGCGATGGATTTCTTGCGGTCGTCGCGCAACAGAGTTTCTAATTCCTCGGCGCAAGCCAGTTTGCACTCGGGGAAACGCAATCCTAGTGGACAGTGCTGGCAAAAGCACGGATCAATGTGTCCCCACTCCGGCAGTAATGGCTGATACCGCTCGCGGCGAGCGGTATTTCCGCTCATGGCCATCGCGCCCAGAGTGCTCCCGTGGTAACTCTGCCGTCGGCTGACT
>DATBVH010000592.1:0-6281 GCA_036515395.1 Candidatus Angelobacter sp. | reverse complement strand
AGTTGATGCTTGAGGGAACATCGTTGGTCACCGTAGGATCACCAAAGCCTACGAAGGGCGCTCTGGGAGTAGCACCAGCATCTTCCAGGAATGGATCGACACTGGCGTAGTTAGGATGATTGAACAGGTTGACGACGCTTGCACGGAGTTCAAAAGATGCACGTTCGCTCAACTTGAATCGTTTACCTACTGCGGCGTTCACGATGTTGCTAATGGCATCCTGTGCAATGTTGCGTGGGACATTGCCGAAGGGGGTGCCAAAAACGGTTTCGGCCGTTCCACCATTCATGATGTAACGCACCTGGTTATTGGTGACAGTAACGGGCGCCGCTGTGGGACCGTTCTGGTTAATGGCATTAACGCTTAGCAACTGTGTAGCAAGACCAGGGTCACAGATGGGCTCTGCTCCTGTAACACCGAAAAGGGCGCAAGCATCCCCCCCAAAAATTCCGACCGATGTCAAAGGGGCGCTTGGGTTTCCAAAGAAGGGACGGGCAGTGTCTGTTCCGACGAAGGCGCCGATAAAGCGGGCATCGAAGAAATCACCCGGCGCAGTACTGGCTGCGAGGCCGGAAACCTGAGACGGCGTGTAGCGCTGTCCAGATTCCAGGAAATAGTTGGCGGAGAGCACCCACCCTCCAAGTATGTGGCCAAATAAGCCATGCTGGTCCTTGAAGAACGGCACTTGCTCAGAAAACAGCACGCTAAAGGTATGCGGATAATCCAGACCGGAGAATGAATATTCTCCGCGATCTGGGCTGAGTGGATTTTGCGGGAAAGCAACGGTATTGCCGGCAACTCCCGTACTGAAAATTTCACTTACATTGTCCAGCGTTTTGGAGTAGGTATAACCAACGCGCATGGTCAATTGCTTGAGCAGGTTATTGGCACGGAACTCGAACTGCAGGCCGTTATAGTTTGAGAATCCAGTATTGGTGCGTGTACGTAAAATGCCGTTGCCGCACTGGGCGCGTCCAACATCAGTGCCCGCCCCTGGCCCAATTTGCTGTGTTGCCGGGCAAGGAGTGAGGCCGGGAGGAACAAATTGCGGGAATTGCGTCTGAAGGTCGGCGATGAAGGGATTGCCGTCCACGCTCTGGAAAAGGTCGTTTGCGTGGTTGCCGACGTAACGGGCCTCAATAGCCGAGTTTTTTGTGATTTCACGCTCTATTCCCAGACTCCATGAGTGAACGCGGTCCGGCCCAAAGTTGGGAGCGATCGTGGTCTCGTTTTGTGTGCGCGGATCAAACACACCCTTCTGCAGTGTAGGTGCAAGTTGGGCACGCACATTCGGACCAGTAGGTATTGCGGGTAAGGGTTGTGCTGCCGCATTGGCTCCGGTCACGCTTTGCAGAAAGACCTCCGGCGCTGAGGTAGCGATGTTGAGGTATATGTTGTAAAAAGGTGGATCAAAGAGGTAACGATAGCCGCCGCGAATCACGGTTTTGCCGTTGCCGGTAAGCCAATTGCCCCAAGTCGGGGTATAGGCAAAACCGATGCTGGGACCTATGTTGGTCTTCGGTGCGTCGATGCGCGGGTCAGTGCGAACAGAAAGAGGCAAAGAGGTATTCCAGAATGCGGTAGCCGGGTTGCTCTCTCGCGCAGAGGTGATGTCATTAAAGATATTTGCCGGTTGGCCGTAGTAAGTCCAGGTCAATCCGAGATTGAGGGTAAGACCCTGACTAATTCTCCAGTCATCACCAGCGTAGAGAAAGGTGTCATATTCGCGGAAGTCCAGTGACGAGGGACCCGAAGCAATGCGAACACGGTTCGGCGTGTTGGCAAAAAAAGCATCCCAGTCCGCAAAACGGTACTGTCCGTTAATGTTTGGCAGAAAGATGTTGGGCGAGCGCTGGTAGGTGAAATTCACGCCTGCCTTTATCTGGTGCTTGCCAAGCACGTAATTCCAGTTGTCCTGCCCCTGCCAGGTATTCACGATGCGCTGCTGGGGTAGATTTGTAGCCGGGCCAAAACCGAGATTGACGCCGGGATTATTGAAGGTGATATTTGCCGGCGCCTGGTCAAGCTGGTTGGCGTTTGACAATGTATTGCCAATGGTGTTGCCGCCAAATTCCACGTTCAGGCGTCCGAACGAACCACGTAATTCGTTCACCATGTGAGTGCCGAAGTTGTGCGTCCAACTGGCAAGAATGGCTTGTGCCAGCGCCGGTTCATTGAAGGGATAGCCGGCAGCAGCGCCCTGTCCGCCGTCATCAAGGTTGAAGAAAGTGTTGCGATTGTAGATGTAGCGTCCGACGATCGTATCCCCGCCAAGCTGGAGATCTGAGCGTACATAAAAGTCATAAACGTGGTCGGGTGTAGAGAGAACGCGCGTGACATTGCCGAACTCTGCTCCCGGACATGCGGTAACGATCCCTGTGGTCGTGTTTGTGGCAACCGGACTACCGCCGCTAACTCCAAAAGGACCGAACTTGCTCAAAGCAGCAACTGCCTGTGCGCCGGGGCCGTTGGGGAAACAAGCAGCAAGGGCGGCCAGACCTGTAGGAGTGGGAGTGATACCACCGCTGGCATAGGGCGTGTTTACGGTAATAATCTCGTTGTTGAAGCCACCCGACATGAATAACCTGTTCTTAATCCACGGACCACCAAGCTGGAAGCCGGTAAACTCGTCATTCATGCGAGGCGGATGGGTAAGGGGGTTGCCGGCTGCGTCCGTATCAAAGTTCTTCTGGAAATTCGTCATGGCATTGAAGATCGAATTGTTCTCATTGCCATAAACACTGCCGTGCCACGCATTGCCTCCGCTCTTGGTAATTACGTTAACCACTGAGCCGGCATTGCGGCCGTACTCAGGCCCGAACTGGTTTGTGACCAGCACATACTGGCTCACCCATTCGGCATCGGAGACAAACAGTCCAGGCCCCGCAACGCTGTTGTCATTGTTGTTTTGCCCGTCAATCTGTTGGTCATTGTCGCGGCCGCGAAGGCCGTTCACGGCAAATCCGGTTCCACCGTTTACGTTGGAAAAATTGTTGTCGCGACTGGCGCTAACGCCGGGAACAAACAGCGCCAAATTGTCGAGGCCTTCATTCTCCTGCACGCCGGCAAATGTTGTAAGAACGTTGCTGGTAAACGTATTGGTGACCTGTGACTGAGTTGTTTCCATCACAGGCGCTTCAGCCGTGACTTCCACCGTGGTGCTGGCTTCTCCCACTGTAAGCCTGACAATATTGACGCTGCTATCGCGGCCAGCCACGACCGCGACGCCATTCTGCACAACCGTTTGAAATCCCGGAGCCGTGATTTCAACCCGGTAGTTGCCGGCTGGGATCAGACTGAAACGAAAAACACCTTCATTATTGGTTGTGGTTTTCAATTGAGCGCCGGTCTCTGTGTTGGTTGCTTTTACCGTGGCGCCCGGGATCACTGCACCATTGGGGTCAGCCGCTGTCCCGGAAATTGAGCCTTTTAAAACTTGCCCCATTGTTGCTACGCAACTTATGAGTGCAATAAAGACTATGAGTTGCACTACCCTGGTTCTCATCTGGAATCTCCCATTGTTCGAAATGAAATTTGCTCATCGCTCGATGAAAGCGACGATGAACCCCTTCGATAAAAGCGTGCAGTTTGTTTGAAACTCATTGTGCGGATGTTCTCGGTTGAGCTTGCTGGGCCAGCACCGAGGAAGTCAGCCTCTCATTGTTGGAGAGTAGTTACTATTGAGTAACCATGGCAATACGGCATAAGGAAAGGTGCCAGTTCGACCGAGTAGCGAGAGAGAAACGCGGCTTAGGGCTATAGGTGAAAATCCGCCTTTCGTATTAAGAAATCTGGCACTTTGCTGCGGAATGTGCGCCGGATATTGCCTTTGGGGCGTTTCTGGGCTACTATAACTCTTTTATTTTCTTCGGTTTATCGTTGGTCGATTTGCCATCTCAAAACCATTTTCAGGGAACTAATCCATTCCTGGGGTGAACGCTCCAAGCTAACAATTCGGAGTTGACGGGGTCTAAGAAGTTTGTTCCCACATTACAGAATCAGCAGGCGCGCAGCTTATTGTGCCCAACGTGTGTCGCAGATGTGTCTGTGACCAGGAAAAAGTTTGTCGCAATGAAGATTACGTAACGCATATTAAAGGAGAACTAAGTGACAGCATTACGCTGCATTCTGGCAAGTCTGGTTTGTTTCATCGCATTGAACGGCTTCGCTCAAACCGCCGATGAACTGGTCGCGAAGAATCTGCAAGCGAAAGGCGGAGTGGACAAGATCAAAGCAATCAAGTCTGTCCGCATGACCGGTAATTTCGACGCCGGAGGTTTTAAAGCCACAGTGGGCGAACTGAGCAAACGCCCGGACATGGTGAGAGAAACTTTTACCGTTCAGGGTATGACTCAGGTCCAGGCATATGACGGATCGAATGGCTGGCAGATCTCGCCATTCGGCGGTCGCAAAGATCCGGAAATGCTGGGTGAAGATGACGTTCGCGGGCTGGCCGAGGATGCGGATTTTGATGGGCCGCTAGTGGATGCACAGGCCAAGGGCAATAAGATCGAGTACCTGGGCCACGATCAGGTGGACGGCGATGACGCTTACAAACTCAAAGTTACGTTGAAAAATGGCGACATCTTTTATTACTACCTTGACCCGGACACATACATTGAAATCCAGATTGAGAAACAGCAGTTCATCCGCGGCTCAGTGCGTGAGAGCGTGACGATGCTGGGATCATACAAGCCGGTGAACGGCGTGATGTATCCCTTTTTTATTGAGAGTGGGCCCAAGAACAATCCGGACCAGCGAGGCAAAATTACCGTTACCAAAATGGAGGCCAACGTACCCATTGAGGACAGCGAGTTCAAGATGCCTGCCACCCCTGCAGCACCGCCCGCAGCCAAGGCGACACCAAAACAATGAGCGCTTACAACCACCGTACTGCTTATTTTGAGAGGAATTTCATAATGATGATTGGCCGCTGTCCCTTTTTCCTTCTGCGCTCCACCGCTGTGTTTGCTCTTGCATGTGCTCTCTGCCTCGGCGCGTCAGCCCAGACGCCTGCGCCGGTGAAATACGATTCCGGAACCATCTCCGGCCTTACCGCGAGAAATATTGGCTCAGCCACCATGGGCGGACGAATTTCCGCCATTGACGCGGTGGATGAAAACGGCAAGATCACCGTATTTGTGGGATCGGCCAGCGGCGGCGTTTGGAAATCGATTAATGGGGCCACAACTTTTAGGCCGGTATTTGACCGTGAACCGGCGCAGTCGATTGGAGCTGTGACGATCGACCCTACAAATCACAAGAATGTCTGGGTGGGAACGGGCGAAAGCTGGACCAGAAACAGCGTTTCCATCGGCAATGGAATTTATAAGTCGACCGATGGCGGCGAGAACTGGACCAATGTTGGCTTGAAAGATTCAGAACGTATCGCGCGCATCCTGGTTGATCCTAAAGACAGCAACACGGTTTACGCGTGTGCCACTGGTCATCTGTGGAATGATAATGACGAGCGCGGCGTTTACAAAACAACTGACGGAGGCACAAACTGGAAAAAAGTCCTGGCTGGAGCCAATGGCTCCACCGGATGCGGCATGCTGGCAGCCAATGCGCAGGAGCCGAACACAGTCTATGCCTCTATGTGGGATTTCCGCCGCCAGGGTTGGACATTCCGTTCCGGCGGACCGGGCAGCGGCTTGTTTAAGAGCACGGACCGAGGCGATCATTGGACAGAAATCGCACCCAGCAACAGCCAGGGAATGCCGGAGAAGCCATACGGCAGAATTGCGCTGGCAGTAGCTCCCTCCAAGCCAAACGTTGTCTATGCCATGATCGAATCAAAACAGAGCGCGCTTTACCGCTCAGACGACGCGGGCAAAAGCTGGAAAAAGATGGATGCCAGCCAGTATATGGTGTGGCGTCCGTTTTATTTTGCTAACCTGATTGTCGATCCCAAAAACGAAAACAAAGTTTTTAAAGTTGATCTGATATTGTTGCTCAGTGTAGATGGCGGGCGCAGCTTCAGTTCCACAGCCAATACGCATGGCGACAATCACACGGTCTGGATTGACCCGAATAATACAAACCAGATTTACGCCGGGGACGACGGCGGGTTCTGGAGCAGCAGTGATGGTGGTACGCGCTGGGCCCGTGCCTGGAACCTGCCAACGGCGCAGTTCTATCACGTAAGCGTGGACAATGCGAGCCCCTATCACGTTTACGGTGGGCTCCAAGACAACAGCGCTTGGGTGGGTGATTCGTCGTATCCTGGCGGCATCACCAATTCGCGCTGGGAAAACATTTATAACGGCGACGGTTTCTGG
>DATBVH010000591.1:0-6428 GCA_036515395.1 Candidatus Angelobacter sp. | reverse complement strand
GGTCATCCATGCAGGCGCCATTCCAAAAAGAAGGCCGGTCAAGACTGAAACTGCGAACGCAAACGCCAGGACAGGGAGTGAAGGCGTAGCCTGGATCGGCACGTAGTCATTTCCAAAAGCCAGGCGCAAAATCATGCTGGTGCCGCCGAAAGCAATCGCGATTCCTGCCAAGCCGCCCATGATTGCCAACACAACGCTTTCCGTGAGTGCCTGGCGAATCAAAGTGCTGCGCGGAGCGCCCAGTGCTGAGCGGACCGTGATCTGCTGCTTGCGCGCGGTCGCCCGGACCAGCATCAGGTTGGCGAGATTGGCGCACGCAATCAACAGCACAAAAGCAGAAATCCACATCAGCAGGTGAAGCCCATCCTGATATTCATCCCTCATCCTTTGCACGCCGCCTCCGCCGGGAGAAAAATGCAGCGTCTGCTTGGCGACGAGAGGTTTGGAGCGATCTTCCACTTTGCTTTCCGGACTTAACAAGAATTGCCGCAGTTCTACTTGCATCTGCGCTTCCATGGCTTTAGTGTCCGCGCCCGGGTTGGTACGTCCAATCAGATCAAGCCAATCCAAAGCAGCATCATTCAGCACTGAAACTGCCGGTTCAACCACAGGCTCGGCATTGAGTGGAAGCCAGAATGAAGGCGGATTGCTCTGCACGCGGTCGCCAAAGAAGCCGGGCGGAGCGATGCCCACCACCGTCACAGGCTGTGAGTTCATGACGAACCCAGTTCCCACAACAGACCGATCGCCTCCGAACTTTTCCTGCCATGTGCGGTAGCTCATTACCGCCACCATCGGCGCTCCCTTATTGTCGTCTTGTGGCGAAAGCATCCGACCGGCATAGGCGGGAATTCCAAACGTGGAAAAGTAGTTACCTGAAACAAACTCACCGCGATACGATTCAGACGACTTGTTGTTGCCGCTCCAGCGGACTCCCATCAGGCTGTTCCCGGCCTGCATAGCCGCTAATTCCGCGAATCCTGGTGTGTGCTCCTTAAACTGTTTGTACTGCTCAAAAGAGAAAAGTGACCAGTTGTCCTGCATACCGCCATTAATACAGCAGTTCTCTTCATTGCCAACGCGCACAAGTTCGCCCGGCTTGGAAACTGGCAGCGACTTAAGTAGTACAGCGTGAACCAGCGTAAAAATCGCTGTTGTTGCTCCAATGCCAAGCGCCAGCGTTAGGACGGCTGTGGCTGTAAATCCGGGGGCTTTTCTGAACTGCCGCAAAGCGTAACGAATGTCTTCCAGAATCTGCATTCAATTTTCCCTTGGTCTTAAACTTGTGCTAATTCATTGAACTGCAAAAGAGCGATGTCAAAGAATCAGGACGGTTCACCGGCAGAGGTTCCGCCACTCTCTTGAAGGATATATACGGTTGCTGGCGAAAAAGGTTTCTAACTTTCTTTGCAGATTTAGGTGAATTTGCTCTTAGTTCGAGCCAATCGAGTGCTTTGATAAATCATTTCTCAGCTATGGGCGTTATAAGTGGAAATTTCGGTGAGGACACCAGGTCAATCATGCGCAGAGAGGATGTGAGGAGCATGAAATGATGCCTGTGCTGGAATAATGCGTTTCCTTGAAGGATTCAATTTCCTAAAGGCGATAACAACATGGTCACGTAAGCGTTGCGGCAATCGGCGCATCCTGATGGTCTGAAAAGTAAAACTTGTGATAACCTTTTAAAGAATCAACACGTTCTGCCCCCTCGTTCAATGGTAGGACAGCTGACTCTGGATCAGCATATCGGGGTTCGAATCCCTGGGGGGCAGCCAAATAACCTCTTCAGCTTCTACACTTTGCAGGTCTTCTGAAAATTTCCCTGCCCTGCGTGTGCGTCCTATTTGCGTCTGTTGCCGCCACTTTTGTGGGAGTGCTGTCGAAAGTGTCAATCCAAGCCACGATGCGGATTCAGGTAAGTCGTCGTTCTCCAGTAACTACAAACAAAAACATCGTGTCAAAGGACGGTTCAGCTGTCACCTACACTATTCCTATAAATCCTCCACGGATGACTATCCGGGAAGAAATTAACTCTGCTCCTCCCCGTTGGGAAGGGCCAGTCAATCATCGTGCGCACAATCACCATAGTGCCGGAGTAATCCCTTATTGTCGTCGTTGCAGGAGGGCTGCATTATTCATACATGGCAACGAGTGCAGACAATCCCCCGGAGTCACAGGATGATAGTCTCATTTCGACGATACTCTACGGACATCAAAATCCCGTCGCTGCAAGCGGAATAAACTCGTAAACAATTCGAATCGTCCAGTCACCGGCACTTCCTCAAGCTCGGTTGCTGGCCGCGGCTTAATGTGAAGGTCCCTACTTTGTCCTTTTCAAGACTGACGGTGAGGCTCATTGTGTCCCCATGTACATGTCCTGAATAGCGAGCCTGGAGGCGGGCTGGAGTCTCATCACGGAGTACCGGGCCACCGTGGTTCGGGGTAAACGTCCCCAAGAGATCAAAATCGCCATGTGCATTGAGAGCCATAGGCTGCCTAATCTGGCCATACGCGCAGTCGAATTCGATCTCTGCGCCGTTCCTGGATATTTCTAAAGCAATGTGCTCTCCACCCCACGTGCCGGCGGCGATTGTATTCGCACTCTTCATGGTATTGACGTTGGCAACTTGCAACCATGCACAACAGGAGGCCAGAAATAGAGCAAATAAAATTCTCATGAGCACTCAGGTCTGAATTTCACAGCGGTTCTTCATGAGCAATCGCTAAAGCAATCGCTCCGATAAACAACACAATGGGATCAAACTTTGGTTTTATCATGTGCAGCTTTTGACATTGTAAATCCAGAGACTCTGTCTCATAATCCACTCACGACTTCATGCATTTGTAATCTAGCAGATACCTGTGCACAGTTGCGGGCCCCCCCTGAATTTCACGACAAAATTTATTTTCTGAGGCCACCTCATGCGCCACTGCTCCTTCCGGGTCCGTAGCCTAACTCTTTTTGTCTTCGCGTTCCTGTTGCCGTTCTCGCTTTATGCACAAAGCCAGGACCTGCAGGCAGTCCCGGTCAGCACTGATCCGAATCCTGCCAGCCAGTCGGGAATTGCCACCCTGCATCATCCTCGCGAAGACCGGCTGGTGCGCGGGCACTCCTTCCATGGAGATCTGCGGACACTGCCGCAAGCGCCGCCGCAAAAAATGGAGCGGCCCGAATTTGAAGAGCCGGTGTTGAATCCGATAGTGCATCCCGGAACGCCGGCCGCACCCAGCACTCCGGCTGTGAGCAGCAGTGCACCGGTCATCAGCGCGCCTGCACCCGCTGCAAGCAACAGTTTCGAAGGTCTCGATTTCACGAACTGGGGCGCTGGCCACCCGCCTGATACCAACGGCGACGTTGGGCCGCAATACTACATCCAGACCATCAATACCTCAGTCGGCATTTACAACAAGAGCGACGGCTCCCGGGTAACAGCGTTCATCTTCAACACGCTCATGAGTCAGGGTAATTTCGGGAACCTGTGCGACACCAGTAATTTTGGCGATCCCGTGGTCTTGTATGACACCTTTGAAGATCGCTGGATCATCACCGACTTCGCCTTCAATCTGAGCGGAGGCAATCCTGTGGCTCCCGAATTCCAGTGTTTCGCGGTTTCCAAATCGGGCGACCCCGTAGCCGGCGGCTGGAACTTTTATTCCATACAGGTCAGTGGCGGTTTTGGCGATTACCCTAAATTCGGCATCTGGCCCGACGGCCTGTATATGTCGGCCAACGTATTCGGGTTTGGCGCAGGCGGAGCGTTTCAAAACGTGCGTGTATGGGCGCTGAATAAGGCCCAGATGTACGCAGGAGCGGCCACGGTCCAGGTCGTCTCGTTCGATGCTCCTTCTGCGGAATTTACACTTCTTCCCAGCAATGCCCGGTTACAAACAGGTACGCCACCGGCGGGCAGCCCGAATTATTTTTCTGTAGTAGCTCAATTTCTGAACGTAGTAAGTGTCTACAAGTTTCACACTGATTGGAACAACACAGCCGCAGCCACATTCACCGGCCCATTCATGTCGCTTACGGCCACCAATTGGAGCCAGTTGCTGGCCGCGAATCAAACCGAGCAGTCACCCGGCAACAAACTCGACACGCTCTATTTCCGTTTGATGATGCAGAACCAGTACACCAATATCGGCGGGGTCGAGTCGCTATGGAACACTCACACTGTGGGTGGATCGGGCGTTTCATCGGCACAGTCAGCAGTCCGTTATTACGAGGTGAAGGTAACAGGCGGCACAGTTGAAGCCAACGCGAGCCAGGCTTTTACATATAGCCCTGATGCTACTGTTTTCCGCTTCATGCCTAGTGTAGCAGTGGATCGCGCAGGCGATATGGCCATTGGCTACAGTGCCACAAACGCTACTTTAAATCCGGCGATCCGCTATGCAGGACGCCTGGCCGGTGACCCGGTTAACTCCATCACGCAGACAGAACAATCGCTTATTGAAGGAACTGGAACGCAATCCGGAAACTGCGGAGCATCCTCGTGCACTCGCTGGGGCGATTACAGCGCGATGACTCTTGATCCGGACGGATGCACCTTCTGGTACACGAACATGTATTACCAGACCACTGGTCTGGCGTTCAACACACGTGTTGGAGCATTCAGCTTTCCCGGTTGCACGCCAACGGTGGCGGGCGCATTGCAAGGCACGGTGACGGCTTCCGGCAGCGGCAATCCCATCAGCGGCGCGACCATTGTTCTTGGAAGCCGGACAACCACGACCGATGTGAACGGGAGCTACAGCTTTGCCGGCCTTCCGTCCGGTACGTATCCCAGCGTGACGGCCAGCTTTGCTGGTTTCAATTCCATCACGATCGCCAGTGTTGTGATCAATGACGGCCTGACCACCACGCAGGATTTCTCGCTGACAACAGCGCCCACCAGCGGCTGTCTTACGGATACAACACAAGCGGACTTCCAACTCGGAGTTCCAACCAATTGCGATCTCACCAGCAGCCCCGGCGATGTCACTCTGGCGAATGCGCCAACCCTTGATCAATCGAACACGGCTGGCACGACAACCGGGACTAGCTTTGCCACGACCAGTTGGGGTGGTCAGACATTTATACCAGCGGTCACCGGCACCCTCGTCAAAGCCGATGTCCAACTCTTTTGCTCGGGTTGCACAGGAACGACCCCCAACCTCACGCTGTCCGTCCGCGCCACGAGCGGTGGTCTGCCCACTGGCGCTGACCTCGCCTTCGCGACCATCCCAGGCTTCTCAAGCGGTGCGGGCATTTACTACACGGTTAGCTTTGGCTCGCCGGCAACTCTGACCGCGGGAACACAATACGCGCTCATCCTGCGTCCGGAGTCGGCGCCTTCGGCTGGGGGCTATTTCTGGATTCGATCCAGCCCCAGCACATATGCCAACGGTCAACGTGTGATTTCGACCACTAACGGTGCGACATGGACTGCTGATTCGACCAGAGACTTCAACTTCAGAGCCTATATGCAGACCGGCTTCGCTCTATCGGGCACCTTCGTTTCTTCGCTGAAGGATGCCAATCCAGCCACTGGCGCAACCGCCAACTGGAGCACGCTTTCATGGAATGCCGACACTCCAGCCGGCACTTCAGTTCAATTCCAGATTGCCGCCAGCAATAATGCCGCCGGGCCATTCAATTTTGTAGGACCGGATAACACCGCCTCCACGTTCTTCAGCAACGGCGATTCACTGGCGCAATTCGCCGGCAATCGTTACCTGAAGTATCAAGCTTCATTCAGCACCAACGACACTGCGACCACGCCAACTTTGCATGACGTGACTGTCTGCTTCAATGACACTCCAGCCACAACGCTGGTGGTGGCGGCTGCTTCGGGAATATTCGGTGGCACGGCTGATTTGTCAGCGACGCTGAGTTCCAGCGGCGTTGGCCTCAGCAGTAAGTCGGTGACTTTCACGCTGAATGGAAACAATGCCGGCAGCGCTATAACCGACGGTTCAGGAATTGCGACCGTATCCGCCGCAAGTCTTGCGGGAATCAATGCAGGCAGCTATCCAGGCGGCGTGGGAGCATCTTTTGCCGGCGATTCCGGATTCAACGCCAGCAGCGGCTCGGGTGATCTTACCGTATCAAAAATAGATCAAACCATCACCTTCGGCGCCCTGGCTGGCAAGATCTTTGGCGATGCTGATTTCTCCGTCAGCGCCAGCGCCACCTCGGGCCTAACAGTAAGCTTTGGGGCAAGCGGCAATTGCACCGTGACTGGCGTCACCGTTCACATCACCGGCGCGGGCTCCTGCACCATCACTGCGTCGCAGATAGGCGACGGCAACTACAATCCAGCTACAGATGTGCCGCAAACATTTTCCATCAGCAAGGCGGCACAAACGATCACGTTTGGCGCGCTCGGGGGCAAAATCTTTGGCGATGCTGATTTCTCAGTAAGTGCCAGTTCGAGTTCCACGCTGGC
>DATBVH010000590.1:0-2662 GCA_036515395.1 Candidatus Angelobacter sp. | reverse complement strand
CACTGGAAGAGTTGGCGCAAAAGGCTATGGAAGTGCTCCGCGGTTCGCAAAGTCGCCTGCTGATCAATTCACGAACCGACGTGGCGCTCGCCTGCGGCGCGCATGGGGTGCATCTTCCGTCGAATGATTTACCGGCCAGCGAGGTGCGTGCAATCTTTGCCCGCGCGGGCAGAAGCGAGCCTGTGATTGGCGTTTCCACGCACTCTATTCCCGACGTTGCAAGCGCTGAGGAGCATGGCGCAAATTTTGCGGTGTTTGGGCCGGTGTTCGAGAAGGGCCAATCGGCGAATCGCGAAGGGCTGGAGCAACTGCGGCAGATCTGCCATCGTACAACAGCGGCGCAGCCACGGATGCCGGTGTGGGCGCTTGGCGGAATTACTCTGGAAAATGCGCAGCAATGTGTTGGGGCGGGAGCGGCGGGAATCGCCGGGATACGGTTGTTTCAAGAGAATGACGTGGCAATCATCGTGAGGAAATTGCGCGCTCTGCAAGCCTAGAAAACTTACTAAGAATGGAACACCAGAACTAATAGCGTCGCGTTTCCACCCGGCGATTATCTTTGATCAGCCAGTGCAGAAACGTCGAAACTAAGCTAAGCACAATCGCGCCAAGCAGCGCTGCTGTCCAGGTATGGACAATGAATCCCGGAGTGACCGACGCTGCCATCTTGAGCATGATGGCGTTGATCACGATCAGGAAAACGCCGAAGGTAATGATCGTTAATGGGAAGGTTAGAATTTTCAGAAGCAGCCCGAGAGTGGAGTTCACCAATCCGAAGACGACGGCTGCAACGAGCGCTGCGCCCAGGCCGTGCAATTCAAATCCGGGAACAATGTAAGCGACAATCAGCAAAGAGACCGCATTGATAAGCCAGCGCACCAGAAGCCGCATAGGTTACGTCCTTCTCCGGCAAGATGCCTTACAGCATTATCGCAAAGGAACTACTTCACAAACACGGCTTTCGGCATCATCACGTGGACGCCCTTGTTGCCGTCCACCAGTTCGGTAATGTCCACGTCACCGGCGACGCTGGTCAGCATGTAGGCGTCATCGCGGCTGAGGTGCTTGGTGTTTACCAGAAAATCAATCATCTCGCGCACGGCAATGCGCGTGGCCTCATGCAGCTCAGGATGAAAACCCATGCTGATGTAATGCGTGGGCGTCTCCGCACGCGGATATTTCTGGCCCGTGCCTTTGTGCACAATGAATTCCAACGTGCCGATCAAGGAAGTTTCCAGCGCCGTGATATCCACTTCTCCATTGCCCTGGCCGGCGTGCCCGTCACCAATCTCAAACAGCGCGCCGCGCGCATGCACCGGCAGAAACAGCGTTGTTCCCGCGACGAGTTCTTTATTGTCCATGTTGCCGGCGTGCAGGCTGGGAGGAGCGCTATCGATGCGGCCAAAGCCTTCCGGCGGCGCCACGCCCATGCTGCCAAAGAAAGGATGCAGAGGAATCGCAATGCCCGGCGCGAACTTGGCGATCATGCGGTCTTTATCCAGAGGAATGATCTTCATTTTGCGATAAGGAAAGTCTTCCGGCAGAAAACCGCGCGTGGGGCCAAACGCGTTGTAAGCGTAGGGAATAGCCAGATCGATCTTCTGTATGCGGACTTCCAGCGTGTCGCCGGGCTCTGCTTCTTCTACATAGACCGGGCCGTTCAGGATGTGTCCGCCGGGACCTTTATTGGTTACTTCTTTATAAATATCGCGCAGGCTCTGCTCCACCTGGTCCGGCGCGACTCCGGCTTTCTCTAGTCCTGTGGGGCTGTTGGTGATCAGCGTATCGAATTCCACGGTGTCACCAGAGTGTATGCGCAGAACCGGAGGCGCAGCGGCATCATAATAGCCCCAGGCAACAGTCTTGGGAGTGGCAGGCAGCTTGAAATGCCCAGAGAAGACGGGCTGTCCCGGTTTCATTTGTGCCACGGCCAGAACGGGAGCAATCAGGAGCAGGAAGAAGATAGAGCGCATGTGCCTCCAAAGTAAGAGCGAGAATGCTTACACAATCGGCAGGGAAAGGGCAAGGGTTTGCCGCAGCAAGAGAACCCTCCAGGGAGGCACGAAGACATGGAAAAAGTTTTGTACTTGTTGGTGAATCCTTCAATTGAATTGATCAAATGCCGCGATATGCGATCCACACTGCCGTCTTCAGCCGTCCTATGCCGCACTTTGCCGCTCGCGCCTGATCAACGGCAATGGCAAGATCGCTGTGTTGATCGAATTAGTGGTTATTACCCAATGGAGGGCACATGAAACGGTTACTTTTTCTCACCTTAATCTCATTGATTTCCAGCGTTGGCTTTGCCCAGCAGAACTCACGGCTGCCGGATAACAAAGAGCTGGTAACAAGAGCTCACAGCTTTTATGTGGATTCAGATACGTTCTATATGAAGCCTGAAGCGCTGCAAAGTTCACTGCTGGGCCGGGCTGAATTCAAGGCCTGGGACCTGCAAATCACCGGCAGAAGAGACCTAGCCGATCTAGTGGTCAGGGTGCATCGCATCCCATTTTCCAATCACTTTACCTATACCGTTACCGATCGCGAAACCGAGACGGTGGTGATGGCCGGCAAGGTGGATTCCCTGGCCGGCACGGTGTATGGACTCATCGCTGATGAGATCGTACACAAGATGAAAGCGCTACGCGGTGATCCGCTGCCG
>DATBVH010000589.1:0-5125 GCA_036515395.1 Candidatus Angelobacter sp. | reverse complement strand
GGCTCCGACATTTGAGAAGGCTATTGACAGCCGGTCGCTAATCGCTGCCTTCGAAAGCTCTCCGGTTTCGGGCGGCCCCTCTGTAGTAGTCGAGCGGACCCGCCCTTCCAATAGCAATGAAAAAGTAATAAAGGTAGCCATAATCGACGTTGATGCAAAGGTTGGATTCCTTCCCGATTTGGCGCAACGCGTGAATAGTGCACAGGATTACTACAATGTTGAGATTGCTTATATCCCCGTTCCTAGTGGTTACGTCCGCACAGATATGGGAGGTGGCAACCTTCAGACTTTTGTGCCCCGGTTGCATGAAACGTTGAAGTCACTGCCGAAGCAACTTCGTGTTGATTTTGTTTGCGCAATTACCCAAAACCTTATTGCTGGCCTGGAGAACGGCAGTGAATTCTGGAATTACTTCACTTCGCCAGTTGGGGCAAGCAATCAGGTCTTTGTGATATCAACATTCGGCATGCGCAGATATGCTTTGGAGGCCAAGGTATCATTCGCGAAAGCAGTATTTCGCCTCTGTCTGTCAATGCTTCTGGCATTAGACTCCCGTTGGAATCTAGGGTTCCATCATGATACGGCAGGATGCTTGTTTGATTTTTGCCAAGAACGCGATGACATGGTAGTAGGTTTAAAACGGATGAAGTTCGACCACCAGTCCTGTCGTCCACAGATCAAGGATTCCCGCCAGCTCAACGCAATTGACACATTTTTGGCCCTTGATTTTCCCGAACGAAGGAAGGATAAGATCTCGAAAGGGCGAGAGTCTTCTCGATTGCCCTGGGTATTCAATAAAAAGAAGAGTCCACGTCCCCTTATTAAAAAGCCGCCTTCAAGGCCAAGCGAGGAATGAAAGAAGTTCAATTTGTAAAAAAGCGTCTCAACCTTGGCGCTCGAGTTTCATCGGTAGAATAAGTGCCATCCGTGGTAAGGTTTCCTTCCCATGGCCATCCACCCCATCCTCGCCCGCGAACTCCGCCAGTCCAAACGCCTGCAGAAATTCTTCGACGCTCTCCCTGAATCCTCGCGCCAGCAGATCGACCGCGAGGTCCGCGAAGTCAAAAAAGAAGAGACGCGCCTGCGCCGCGCTCAGCACGCCGCTGAATATCTGATGGAAGCCATGGAAGCCGAGCTCGATCCGCCACCGCTGATGAAAGCTGCCTTCGCCCGCAACGTCAAAGCTCGCCAGGGATGGGAACTCATGCCGCAACCGCTCCGCCGGCAATACCTGATCTTTATCTTCCGCGGCCGCTATCCTGAAACGCGCGCCCTCTACATCGAGCGGACCGTTCTGGATGCCGCCCAGTACGCCGACAGACACACTGGAAAAACCACGAACCCGGACGTAGAGACGTAGCACCGCTAACGCTCAGGATCTTCCAATATCTCCCCTATGAACCTGCCATCCCGAGCGCCGCTCTTGCGCGAGGGATCGGCTCCGCTGCCTTCCCGGCACAACATACCATTTCAAATCTGTCATGTTGAGCGAAGCACGAGCGCCCGCGAGGGCGAGTCGAAACATCCCGGGAATATGAGCACGGTCCATTCGATCAGGACTTTCTCAAGCAGGGCACAGTGGATGGACAAAATTCTGGCTACTCCCACGCATCCCTGAGCGTCCACATCGGCCACTCGGTTGCTTGCGACGCCGTCAGAGCTACAGCCATCGTTCTAAATCCATCGTTTCTAAATAATGATCCGCTCGTCTCCCACGCGGCGCGTGATGCGCTGCTGATCGAGATATTCCAGCAGCGGAATAGCATATTTGCGGGTCACGCCGATCAGATCTTTAAATGCTCCAACGTCGATTTTCGGCGTCTTGGCTTTCTGCGCGGCCATAAGCTCACGCAAGCCTTGCAGCGCTGTCTGGTGAAAGACCAGGTCGTCCGCCAGTTTCACCAGCACGCGATCACGAAGCAGAAGAGTTACCAACTTCTGGGCGCGCGCTTTGTCCACAGGAAGTTTATCGAGCACTTCTTTCATCAGCGGGACCTTGAGACCGGCATCGGCAAAGGCTTTTTCGATTTGCGCTTTGGCTTTGGCCTCTTCGTCTTTTAGCTCCACGCCTCGGCCGACCAGTCGCACTTGCTCGCCCGCTACCTCGGCTTTCTTGTCGCGCGTGAGCTGGGCCAGCATGGCTTCCATTACGGTCTGATGAAGTCCAAGTTTTTCCCGTAACTCTTCTTTGCTGATACCGCCCACCAGCGGGTTAGCTTTGTGAAAAGCTTCCAGCGCGGTGATAAGTTTTTCCCGGGTCTTCTGCATCGCGTCAGAAGAGAGCAGAAACTCTGCCACCTGGATGATCTGTTTTTGCTGCACCAGCGCGGCGATCACAGGCTGCAGGACTGACTGCTTGAGTCCGGTCTCACGCACAGCGGCTGCGACTGACAGTCCTTCATGTCCCCGGCGGGCAATGCGCGCCAGCAAAATGTCCTGGCGATTTCCGGAAGAAAGTGTCTGCAAGAAACGTTGCGCCGCATCCTGCTTTTGCCGCGACAAGGGAAACGCGTCCAGCACCACTCCGCCGCCGATGGTGATGACCGGCGAAAACTGCCGCAGGATGGCGCGGTCTCCGGGCAGAAGCAAGAGTGGTTCGGCGGTGCGCAACTGCGCAAACGCCGACGCTCCCGGCTTGAGTTCAGTCACTCCGCGCAACGCGACTTCGGCGATCGTCTCTGAAGTAAACGCATGGAAGTGAACGCGCGCGCGGTTCTTAAGTGGCTTGGCATCTTTGAGCAGGGAAATCTGGACTTCAAACTTTTGCGTGGGCTCAAGCACGCCGGCAGCAGCCAGCGTCATGCCGCGGGCGAGCTCTTCCATCTGCACGCCCGCCAGATTGAGCGCGGTACGCTGGCCGGCAATTGCCTGCTCCGCGCTGCTACCGTGTACCTGCACTCCCCGCACGCGCGCACGCTTGCGCGAAGGAAAGACTTCCACTTCCTCTTCTTTGCGAACTTTGCCGGCAATGAGCGTGCCGGTAACGACTGCGCCAAAACCTTTCATGGTAAACACGCGATCAATAGGCAGGCGAAAAAGCGCTTCGGTATCGCGGGCGGGGACGTCCGCAGCAAGCCTGACGATTTCGCGTTTGAGTTCGTCGAGCCCGGTGCCTTTGAGCGCGCTAACGGCAACAACCGGCGAGCGGCTGACATCGAGAAACGATCCGCGCACGAAATCTTCAATTTCCATGCGCGCGACGCTGAGCGTGTCTTCATCCACGAGATCCGCTTTGGTAATCACGGTAATGCCACGCGGGATGGAGAGCAGCCGGCAGATTTCAAAATGCTCGCGCGTCTGCGGCTTGATGGATTCATCGGCGGCAATGACCATCAGTACCAGATCAATTCCGCCGACCCCGGCGAGCATGTTGCGAACAAAACGCTCGTGGCCAGGAACGTCGATAAATCCGAGTCGGATCTTCTCTCCGCTGGATGCGGCCAGTTCCAAGTGGGCAAAACCAAGATCAATGGTGATGCCGCGACGCTTTTCTTCTTCCAGGCGATCGGCGTCAATGCCGGTCAGGGCTTTGACCAGCGCAGTCTTACCGTGGTCGATGTGCCCGGCAGTGCCTATGATGATAGATTTCATTTCCGAAACCAGTGTAATAGACGGAAGTTAAAACCTTACCACTGATGAACACAGATGACACTGATCGGAAGAAGAGATTCACCGCGGATGAATGCGGATAGGCGCGGATCGAATATAAGAGAGGCAAAGTTATCGCTGATCCTGGTACCTACGCAGCCTGATGCCATGAGAAAATAGAAGTATCCCCATGTCCACCACACAAGCTTCCGCCATCACCCCTGAAGTCATCAAAGACCACGGCATCACGCCGGAAGAATATGAGCGGATCAAGGCCTCGCTGGGCCGTGAGCCGTCGCTGACTGAGCTTGGCATTTTCAGTGTGATGTGGAGCGAGCATTGCTCATATAAATCGTCTCGCGTGCATTTAAAGCGGCTGCCCACGCGCAGCAAACTGGTAGTGCAGGGGCCCGGAGAGAACGCCGGCATTATCGACATTGGCGATGGCTGGGCCTGCGCGTTCAAGATTGAGTCGCACAATCATCCTTCTTTTATTGAGCCGTTTCAGGGCGCCGCCACCGGAGTGGGAGGAATTCTGCGTGACATCTTTACGATGGGCGCGCGGCCTTTTGCGGTGATGGATTCGCTGCGCTTTGGGCCTATCACTTCATCGACGACTGGTTCAGCCGCGCATGGTAAAGGCACCGATCAGGCTACGATTCATCGCAATCATTCGGTGTTGGAGGGCGTAGTCAGCGGGATTGCGTCGTATGGGAACTGTTTTGGCGTGTCGAACCTGGGCGGTGAAACCAAGTTTGAGCCGTGTTACTCAGGCAATCCTCTGGTGAATGCGTTTGCGCTGGGGCTGGTGCGGCGCGACCAGATTTTTTATGCCAAGGCAGCGGGCGAGGGGAACCCGGTGATTTATGTGGGCGCAAAGACGGGGCGCGACGGCATCCACGGCGCGACGATGGCGAGTGAAGAATTCAGCGAAGGGTCAGAGGCGAAGCGGCCGAACGTGCAGGTGGGCGATCCGTTCCTGGAGAAGTTACTGCTGGAAGCATGCGTGGAAGCCATGCATACCGGCGCCGTTGTGGGCATACAGGATATGGGCGCCGCAGGCCTGACCTGCTCCACGTGCGAGATGGGCGCGCGGGGCGGCGTGGGAATTGAAATCGAGCTTGACTTGGTGCCTCAGCGCGAGACCGGCATGAACGCTTACGAGATCATGCTCAGCGAATCACAGGAGCGCATGCTGCTGGTGGCGGAAAGCGGTCGTGAGCAGGAAGTGCTGAAAGTATTTGAGAAGTGGGGACTCGATGGAGTAATCGTCGGGCGAGTAACGAGTGGTGGCAGGCTGCGGGTGCTGGAGCACGGAAAGCTGGTTGCGGATATTCCCAACACCGCGCTCACGGACGATGCTCCGCTGTATCACCGTCCAATGGAGCCGTGGAGCGCGCCGGTTTCGCGGACAAAACCCCAGAATGTGCAATGGAGTAGTGCGGCAGATTCCACCGAGAATTTGAAGCGCTTGCTGGCCGCGCCGAACATCTGCTCCAAGCGCTGGATTTTTGAGCAGTACGATTCCATGGTGCAG
>DATBVH010000588.1:0-6374 GCA_036515395.1 Candidatus Angelobacter sp. | reverse complement strand
ACGATTTCAGCATCCGCATTGCGCTGGGCGCTCAGATCGGGCATGTGGTGTGGCTTGTTTTGAAGAAAGGGTTGGCACTGGCCGCGCTTGGATTGCTTCTGGGATTGGGCGCTGCCCTTTGGCTCACGCGTCTCGTCGTGAGCCTGCTTTTTGGGGTAAGCCGGAACGATGCTTTAACCTTCGTCGCAGTCGCGGCCCTGACTCTCCTTGTCGCATTGTTGGCTTGTTATTTGCCGGCGCGCAGGGCCATGCGCGTTGATCCGCTTGAGGCGCTTAGAAGCGAATGATGCGTGGCTGACTGATCTGCTTGATTACTGGTCCACTTGATTAAAGAGTGCAGTTGGAGCATCTTCAATGCCAGCGGTCGCATTGCCCGCCCGCGCGCCCACTGATAAACTTAGGGGTTTGCCTTGCTCGATCAAACTCTTCATACAGTAGGTTTTCTCTTTATGGCACAAGCTACAGACATTGCAATCGTAAGCGGCGCACGCACGCCCATGGGCCGCTATTGCGGCAAATTACGCGACTTTACCGCCATGGACCTGGCCGCGGTCGCCAGCCAGGAGGCGATCAGACGTTCAGGCGTCGATCCCAAAGAATTTGACCATGCTGTTTTTGGCAACGCGCAGCAAACGTCCGGCGACTCGCTCTATGGCGCGCGGCACGTCGCGCTAAAGGCTGGGCTGCCCATTGAGACTCCGGCGCTCACGGTAAACCGGCTCTGCGGATCGGGGATGCAGTCACTGGTAAATGCCGCGCAGATGATTCAATTGGGCGAAGCGAAGACGGTGCTGGCGGGTGGAATGGAATCGATGTCGCAGGCGCCTCACGTGATTCGCGGTGCACGCTGGGGCCTTGGGCTGGGCGAAGGCAAGCTGGAAGACTCGCTCATGGTAGCGCTGCTGGACACGTATTGCGGTCTTTACATGGCGAATACCGCCGAGCTTTATGCCGAGCAACAGGGCATCACGCGCCAGCATATGGATGAATTCTCTCTTCAATCGCAACAAAAGGCCGGTGCGGCGCAAAAGGCTTGCCGACTGGCGGAAGAGATTGTGCCGGTGGGGCTCAAGAATCGCAAAGGTGAGCCCACGGGCGAGATGTTTGAGAAAGACGACCATCTCCGTCCGGAGACAACCATGGAAGGACTGGCCAAGTTGAAGGCTGCGTTTGGCAAGAACGGAACGGTCACAGCCGGAAATGCCAGCGGCATCGTGGATGGCGGCGCAGCCGTGGTGATGATGACGCTTGATCAGGCTGAAAAGCGCGGTTTGAAACCAATGGGACGCATCGTGAGTTGGGGGATTGCCGGAGTGGATCCCAAAATTATGGGCAGCGGTCCCGTGCCGAGCACGCGTCTGGCGCTCAAGAAGGCTGGGTTGAAACTGGAAGAAATTGATCTCATCGAAGTCAACGAAGCTTTTGCTGGACAGTACCTGGCGGTCGAAAAGGAGCTTGGCCTTGATCGCAACAAGGTAAACGTCAACGGCGGCGCAATTGCGCTGGGGCATCCGCTGGGAGCTACAGGAACAAGGTTGGTGATCACGTTGCTGCACGAATTGCGGCGTCGCAAGGCTCAGTATGGGCTGGCGACAGCATGCATCGGCGGCGGGCAGGGTATTGCGATGATCGTAGAGAATTTGCAGCGGTGAAGGACCCGGAAAGCGCCGTCATGGCCCAGGATCTGATCAATAAATCATTGCAGGGGAAGTGCGTAACAAAGATTGATAACTATACCCAAGGGATGTGGCAGTTCTATTTTGATGAATGGTACTTCATCGTTTCGGCGCCATGGCGGCTAGTAAATCCGGAGGCTTTTCTGATCGGCAGAAATGACGATGGGCAATGGTACGGCTTGACAGAACCGGTCAACACCACCACTCGCGCCACCGATATTCTCCACGGCCGAAAAGTTGCGAGTGTTCCCACAGCCGATTTGAGGGTCCTTTTCGAAGGCGATCTCGAGTGGCAGGTCCTTACCGACAGCATAGGCTATGAGCCTTGGAATTTCAGCGGCAAGACGAGCAATATCAACATTGTGGCCCTTGGTGGCGGTGAACTGAGTCTCTGGTATTAAAAGTCTTCGAGGAGCATATGACAATCAAAAAAGTAGGCGTTCTCGGTTGTGGCCTGATGGGCTCAGGCATTGCCCAGGTCAGCGCCGTCGCTGGTTATGGCGTGATCGTGCTGGAGCAGGAACAGAGATTCCTGGACAAAGGCTTTGCCGGGATAGAGAAATCTCTATCTAAGATGTCCGAGAAGCCGGACAAGACCGGCATCACTCCGGAGAAGGCCAAGGAAGCCCGCGCGCGCATCAAGGGCACGACCAGCCAGAGAGACCTTGCTGATTGTGACATCATCATTGAAGCCATCATTGAGAACGTGGATGTGAAGAAGAAGACATTTGCGGAGCTGGACGCGATCGTGAAAAAAGACGCCATCTTCGCCAGCAACACCTCTTCCATTTCCATTACTGAAGTTGCGGCGGCAACCAGGCGCGCCGACCGGTTTGTGGGGCTGCACTTCTTCAATCCTGTTCCGCTGATGAAGCTTGTAGAGGTCGTACGCACCATCGCCACAGACAACGCCGCGTTTGAGACAGCCTATGAATTCGGCAAAAGCCTGGGCAAAGTCCCGGTCCGTACTAGCGACAAGACCGGCTTCATCGTGAACCGGCTTCTGGTTCCGTATATGCTCGACGCGATCCGTGCATACGAAGAAGGCGTGGGCTCAATCCCGGATATCGATAACGCCATGAGGCTGGGCTGCGGCTATCCCATGGGGCCGTTTACCCTGTTGGATTTTGTGGGACTCGATACCACCTACTACATCACGCAGGTCATGTTTGACGAGTTTCGTGAGCGCCGCTTTGCTTCGCCGCCGCTGTTGAAACGCCTAGTGATGGCAGGATGGTACGGACGCAAGACCGGCAAAGGGTTTTACGATTACGCGGACCCGAACAATCCTGTTCCGCAAAAGTTTTAACCATCATGAAGCGCCCCGGTTTGGTAACGATTGTTGCCGTAGCTGAGACTCTCGCCGGTGCGGCGCTTGTGTCTGTCACTGTCTTCGCCTTCCTTATAAGCAGAGAAGATGGAAAAGCCAGAGGCCTGGATCCGCTTGCCATAACGGCCTTGGGGGCGCTTGCCGGTCTGGCGGTCATCTCCTCTTTCGGACTCTGGAAGGGAGAGGCATGGGGTTGGGCCTTCGCCTTACTGACATGTCTGACGGGACTGGTTATTTTTCTTTGGGACCCGATTGAACGCCGCGTGTGGCCGCATGTTGACGATCTGAGCTTTATCGTCGGTTTTGCTGTTCTCGTCATTTTGCTGTTGCTGGCGCCAGTCCGCAGGTTCTTTCTGCCCAGTAAGGAAGAAGCCAATTAGATAAAATCACCGGTACGTTCCGGCTACTTTCAAATTATGGAAAATCTCAAATTCGAAAAGAAAAATCAGATCGCCTACGTCACGATCGACCGCCCAAAGGTGCTGAACGCGCTGAACATGGCCACAATGCAGGAGCTGTGGCAGGTCTTCAGCGAACTGAAAGACGACAAGCAGATTCGTGTTGTCATCCTTACCGGCGGCGAGAAAGCCTTCGTCGCCGGCGCAGATATTAACGAGCTGGCGAAGAACAATCCAGTTGATGCCAAGGCGTACACGCACAAAGGCCAAGCGACGATTGATTTGATTGAGAACCTAGGCAAGCCGGTGATTGGCTGCATTAATGGCTTCGCTCTGGGCGGTGGATGCGAGATTGCGATGGCGTGCACCATGCGCATCGCAAGCGAGAATGCAAAACTCGGCCAGCCCGAAGTAAAGCTCGGTCTCATCCCCGGTTACGGCGGCACCCAGCGTTTGCCCCGGCTGGTTGGGACAGGACTGGCCATGCAGATTCTCCTCACAGGAGAAATGATCACCGCGCAGGAGGCGCACCGCATCGGACTGGTGAATGAGGTAGTCGCAGCAGACCGGCTGATTCCACGAGCGGAAGAAATTGCGCAGAAGATTATCGGCATGGCCCCGCTGGCAATCCAGTACTGCATGGAAGCCGTGAACCAGGGCATGAACATGACGTTGCCTGAAGGATTGTTTCTTGAAGCCACACTGTTTGGAATGTGCTGCGCGACCGAAGACAAACGAGAAGGCACCACGGCTTTTCTTGAAAAGCGCGCGGCCAACTTCCAGGGCAGATAGCATGCACCCAGACTGGGAACCGGATAAGCTTGCCACTGCCGCCATCTTCTATAACCTGCATGAAGCCGACATTGCCAAAGGCCTGCTGGACTCTTGTGGCGTAGACTGTTTTCTATGCGATGAGCACATGCATCGTGTTCATCCGCTGACCAGTGAAATTATTGGTGGCGTGCGGCTGCAGGTTGCGCAACAGGATATTGAGCTGGCAAAAGAGCTGCTCAAAGAATACATACCCCCGGAAGATCCCGCGGGTCCCGGCTCGATAGAATAATGGGTTAGATCGAATGATTAAGGGTATTACCACAATTCGCCACGTTGCCGGCAGCAAAGAGTTCAAGGCGCTCAACAAGCTGTTCGATTCCATGGGCTTTGAGCGGGGGACTCCATGGAAGACCGCGCGAGGCCAGGGCGCGCCGTTCAAAGTGCCGCTGGGGCAGATTGAATTTGTTGAAGGCCTGGAGACGACCCATGCGGACATTTGGGTTGAAGTCACAGACCTGGATTCAATTCGCGATGTGCTGGTAAAGGAAAATGTCAAGGCATCAGAAATCCGCCAGACGGCCTGGGATTCGCGATTTCTAGTGGCTGAACCAGCCAAGGGATTGAAAGTCCTTTTCTGGCAAAAGAATCGCCCAACTCAAGACGCGATTGAAGGCGATCTTAACGCGCGGGGCATGCGCTTTGGCGTGGTGGTGAGCCGATGGAACTCGTTCATCACTGAGCGGCTCCTCCAAGGCGCGCTGGACGCGTTGCGTCGTAGCGGCTGTCGCAATGAAGATATCACAGTCGTCCGAGTGCCGGGAGCGTTTGAAATTCCCTCGCAGGCGCGTACCCTAGCGCAGAGCGGAAAGTATGACGCCATCGTTACGCTCGGCTGCCTGATTCGTGGCGAGACTACGCATTATGAACATATCTCGACGGAGGTCACGCGTGGGATCGGGCAATCGGCGCAGGAAACCGGCATACCCCACACTTATGGCGTGCTGACCTGTGAGAACCTCGAGCAAGCGCTGGATCGCGCAGGACTGAAGGCCGGGAACAAAGGTTTTGAAGCAGCGATTTCCGCTGTCGAGATGGTGAGCCTGCAGCGGAAGACCCAAAAAAGACCGAAAACGAAAACCAAGTCCGGAAAAAAAAAGAGTAAAGGCCGTTAAATGGGAACCCGACGTAAATCTCGAGAGCTGTGTCTGCAAATGCTCTTTCAATGGGATATGGGCAAGCAAGCCCCGGAGCACGTAAAAAAAACCTTCTGGTCGGAGCGCGGAGAAGTGGACGAAGAGACGCGCAACTTTGCCGATGATATTTTTCAGGTGGCTGTTGACCGGCAGCAGGAAATCGATGATCTGATCCAGAAGCACGCGCAGCACTGGCGGATGGAGCGGATGGCAGCCGTTGACCGCAATGTACTGCGTACGGGCGTCGCGGAGTTTCTGGGCCCGCACCACACGCCTCGGCCAGTGGTGATTAATGAGGCGCTGGAAATAGCGCGCAAGTTTTCTGCCCCGGAGTCGGTCCAATTCATCAATGGCGTGCTGGATTCGGTGGGGAAGGACCTGCCGACTTCGAAGGCCCCAAAGCCGAGTTAAGAGGCTCGCTCGCCTTCTGCGTTGGATTCGGGGTTTTTAGAAAAAGCAGTGCTACAATAAAGCACTCCAGCCCCCTGGTGCCCGCAATAATAAATACCAACGGACTTCTGATTGAAAAAGACTTCCATTACCTATGCCGATAGCGGCGTCGATATTGACCGCGCCGACCGCGCCAAGCAGCGCATTAAATACCTGGCCCATCGCACGTTCACTCCGGGAGTAGTGAGCGAGATCGGCGGCTTTGGTGGCATGTTCGCCATCGACAAGAAAAAGTTTCGCGATCCCGTGCTGGTATCCAGCGTGGATGGCATTGGCACGAAGCTTAAAGTAGCGTTCATGATGAACCTGCATCACACCGTGGGCGGCGATCTGGTCAACCATTGCGTGAATGACATTGCGGTGCAGGGCGCCACACCGCTGTTTTTTATGGACTATCTCGCTACCGGCTCGCTCGATCCGGCGATCGCAGAGAAGGTTGTGGAGGGGATGGCCGAAGCATGCCGCCACAACGGCTGCGCGCTCATCGGCGGCGAAACGGCTGAGATGCCCGGCTTTTATCCCAAAGGCGAGTACGATCTTGCCGGCTTTATCG
>DATBVH010000587.1:0-4934 GCA_036515395.1 Candidatus Angelobacter sp. | reverse complement strand
CCCGAGCCTGAGGCTTGCCGAAGGCGAGCGGTGAGGGAACAGCTCCGCTGAAGCATCAGGATCAGCAAGAACCTAGCAAATCCCTCTTCACTTGCACCTCACGCAATATTCACATTGGCAGCCCTTAAGAAGATTCGCGTGTTTCACGTTCATTCGCGGCCAATTCCTGATCAGCGCCCATCTGCGCAAATCTGCGGCAAAGACAATTCCTTATACCACTTAAACCTTTTATGCCCTTCCATCACGATCAGCCATCTAAATTTTAACCTTCGGCATTGCTTATTCTAGGATAATAGTTAGCTGTGAGGTGTTCCCCATGCGCCTTGTCATCGCAGTTTTTGCGCTTCTGCTATCGTCCCAGGGACTTGCCCAGGAATGCACCACCACCGTGCTGGCCTCCTTTTATGATCAGCTCACGAAAGACGAAATTGAGACGCTTAAGCCAAGCGACCTGGAAATAAAAATCGACGGGAAGAGACTGCCTGTGGTGAGCGCCAGCCGTGACTTCAACAACCGTCTGCTGATCCTGCTTGAAACTGAAGGCTCGGCCAAAAATGACAAGCTCTCAGACCTGGTAACCACCGTTACGCAACAGGCACGTCAGGCGCCTGCCGGAAAGCCTGTAGCTTTCGGAGTCTTTGCCGAAAAAGCCACCTTCACCAAGGGCTTTTCTTCCGAACCGGAGATGCGCACTGCAGCGATCAATGAAGTCGTTGAAGGCGCGCCCCCGCTGGGAAAGCGCGTTGCGTTGTGGGACGCTCTGCATGAAGCTCTCGCGCTTTTTGGGCCGCACCAGCCGGGCGATACCATCCTGCTCGTCGGCGATCCTTATGACGATTCCAGCCACCATTCACCTGAAAGCGTGGAGAAAGAATTTATCGCGAATGGAACGCGTCTCTTCATGATGCGCAGAACACAAGGCAGCCGTGTTGAGCGCGATTTCATGTGGCAATCGCATGACCTGGAAAAAATGGTGCTGGCGCGCACCACGGAGGAAACCGGCGGCCTGCTCAGCCTTTATGTGGCGTCTCTCATCCGTTTTGCCTGGGCCGGATATATGCTGGAAATCAAGCTCCCTCCCGGTGTAAGCCGGCCACACAAATGGAAGGTGCAATTCCGTGGGGACGCAGCGGAAACGCACCGCAAGACGAATTTTTATTATCCCGCGCGGTTCCCTGCATGCAACGAGGCAGATTCTCCGCGCAAAAAAGAAAGCGCCCACAAGGACGCTTCCTAAATATAAATTTCGCCTGAGCAGCTACTTCTTTTCTTCCTCGCCGCCCTGTTCAGTGGCAGCAGCTGCCTGCTCTTCTTCCATCTGCTTGCGGACTTCTTCCTGGCGCTTGGTGCGGATCTCTGCCCGCTTGGTGCGCTTGGCCTCAATTACCTTCTCGCTACCCAGCAACTCGATGTAGCAGGTTGCAGCGCCATCTCCGGCGCGCCATCCTTTGTGGATGATGCGCAGGTAGCCGCCGCTGCGGTCGCCAAAACGGGGCGCCACGGTTTCAAACAAGCGGCTGACTGATTCGCGGGTCATCAGATAGCTGCCGGCCAGGCGCCGCGCGGAAAGGTCTCCGCGCTTGCCCAGCGTGATCATTTTTTCCACGTGCGGACGCATGGCTTTGGCCTTGGCCGGCGTGGTTTCAAGCCGCTCTTCCATGATGAGCGAGGTCACCAGGTTGCGCAGCAGCGCGCGCCGATGGCTGGTGTTACGTCCGAGTTTTTTCGTGTGTCTCTGGTGACGCATGACTTTTGTCCTTCAAAAAAATTTCTGTTGCATGACCAGCACTAGTGTCTAGCTGCTGATCGAACAGCCTTTGGCTCTTAGCCTTTGGCGATCTGGAAATCGCATTACAGCCGTTCCGATCTCCCGATCACCAGATCTCCCAATCAACCGATCTTTAAAACTCCTGCCCGTCGCCGCCTTCATCCAGTCCGCCGCCGCCCATGGACACTGCGGATGGCATCTGGCTGGTGGGTCCGGGGACGGCGTTGCCCTGATCGTCGATCTTCATGCCCAGCGAGAGGCCCATAGAAGCAAGGATTTCCTTGATCTCATTGAGAGACTTGCGGCCGAAGTTCTTGGTCTTGAGCATCTCCGCTTCCGTCTTCTGCACCAGCTCGCCGATCGACTGGATATTCGCATTCTTGAGGCAGTTGTAGCTGCGCACAGAAAGCTCCAGCTCTTCCACCGAACGGTTCAGGTTTTCATTCTTGATCAGCGGCTTCTCTTCACCACGCGATTCCGTCTCCAACTCTTCTTCAAAGTTGATGAAGATGGTCATGTGGTCCTTGAGCAGCTTTGCCGCCAAGCCAAGTGCGTCAGCCGGAGCAATGGAGCCGTTCGTCCAGATTTCGATATCGAGCTTGTCGTAATCGGTGATCTGTCCCAGGCGAGCCGCTTCAACCGTGTAATTGCATTTGCGCACGGGAGAGTGGACCGAATCAATCGGGATAAAGCCAAGGCCCAGGTCTTCGTCAAAGTTCTTGTCGGCAGCCACATAACCGCGGCCGCGCTTCAGGCGCATTTCCATGTCGAGCTTGCCGCCTTCAGAAACCGTGGCGATGTAAACATTCTTGTCCAGGATTTCCACGTCGCCATCAGCTTCAATCATGCTGCTGGTGACCACGCCCGGCTGCTCGGCCTTGAGATAGATTGCCTTGGGACCGTCGCCGTTGAGCTTGAACGGGACTTGCTTCAGGTTAAGGATGATGTCGGTCGCGTCTTCCACGACGCCGGGGATCGATTGAAATTCATGCAGCACGCCTTCAATTTTCACGGCGGTTACGGCCGCGCCTTCAATCGAAGACAGCAGCACGCGCCGCAGGGCGTTGCCAATGGTGGTGCCGAATCCACGCTCAAAAGGCTGGGCGTAAAAGCGGCCGTATTTGTCGGTAAGTGTCTCGGTATCGGTGGCAAGACGCTTGGGTTTTTGGAAACCTCTCCATAGAACCATGTGCTTTTTGTCCTTTCAACTCCGCTCCGTTTGGCGCATGCGGCTGGGAGACCACAAGGCTGTTCTGGTGCGGGCAATTGCGAAGCTGCTGCTAGCTGCAGCCTCTGGCGAAATAAATTTAAGGTTGATGAATCAGTGGGAGCCTATTTGATGCCCGGCCCCAAAACTTCGATTCATCAGGCGGCATGCGGCGGACCTACGTCCGCCGCTTACCGAAATTATTTGCTGTACAGTTCGACGATCAACTGTTCGTTGACCGGCGCATTAATGTCTTCACGCTTCGGCAGTGACAAAACGCGGCCCTTCAGGTTATCGCGATCCACTTCCAGCCATCCAACCACAGGCTGGTGGCTCGAATAGTCGCGCGCACCCTCAATCACCGTGAACTTCTTCGCTTTTTCGCGTACCTGGATCTCGTCTCCGGCGCTTACCTGGAATGACGGGATGTTCACGCGACGTCCGTTCACGTCAATATGGCCGTGGCGCACAATCTGCCGCGACTGGCGACGCGAGGTCGCAAATCCCAGGCGGTAAACCACGTTGTCCAGCCGGCGCTCCAGCTGTTGCAGGAGCAATTCGCCGGTTACACCTGGCTTGCGCGCGGCTTTCTCAAAGTAGTTGCGGAACTGGTTTTCCAGGGTGAAATACATGCGCTTGGTCTTCTGCTTTTCCCGGAGTTGCAAGCCGTAGCCTACGACCTTGGCTTTGCGGTCCTTGCCATGCTGGCCGGGAGCGAAGTTGCGCTTTTCCACAGGGCACTTGTCGGTAAAACACTTGGCCCCTTTTAAAAATAATTTCATGCCTTCGCGACGGCAAAGGCGGCATACTGCACCTTTATAACGTGCCATTGATTCTCCTTTACTTCAGGTGACGATCGGTTTACAGGCGGTGTGGCCCTTCCATCCCGATCCAAATTTTCATCTCGCGTTTCTCATCGAAACGCACTTTCAATCCGCATGCGCGACCATCAACGTATAGCCGTCCGGATCGTCGATGCGAAACTCGCCGCGTGGCGAGTAAAACGGATACTGTATCGGGCCTACCTTCACGCCGTTGGCTTCGAGCTCGGCCCTGTACGCAGCCACATCGGGCGCGTACATGTAAAACAAAATGTCCTGCGCCCCCGGATTCATCGGCCGCGCCGAACGCCCTAGCATCAGATCGGCGCCGCCATGCTGCAGCCACGCCCACTGTGTCTGGCCCCCGTGCTCAACCGTCTTCTTCACTGCAAAGCCGAGCAACTGGTAAAACCCCATCGCTTTCCGAACATCCGCCACATGCGCCAACGGCACAAGTCGCGCCAGCTTCACGCGTTCGGCGATCTCCGGACCCACGTTACACTCTCCGTCTTTTCGGCGGCCGGCATCCGTTATGCGGAATCGGCGTGACGTCTTTAATCGTCTTCACGTCCAGCCCGGCAGCAGCCAGGGCACGGATAGCCGATTCACGTCCTGAACCAGGGCCATTCACGCGCACTTCAACCGAACGCATGCCATGATCACGTGCCTGGCTGGCGGCATTGCTGGCCGCCTGCTGCGCGGCAAACGGAGTGCCTTTGCGCGATCCGCGGAAGCCCAGCGAACCAGAACTCTTCCACGCCAGAGTTTTACCTTCACTGTCCGTGATGGTCACAATGGTGTTGTTGAAGGAGGCCTGGATGAACACCACGCCATGCGGAACATTCTTGCGTTCCTTCTTCTTGAAGACTTTTTTCTTGCCTTTTGTTCCGGTAGCGCCGCTTCCAGGTGCTGCTGTTGCTTTCGCCATAAGATCATTTTCCCTGTTTAATCTCTTGCGTGACCTCACGGTCAGCCGCATTCACAGTTGAGCTAATTGCCAATTGCTAATGGCTAATTGCTAGGTTTTTGCCGCCGTCTTCTTCTTGTTTGCGACTGTGCCTTTGCGCGGACCTTTACGGGTGCGGGCATTGGTATGTGTACGCTGTCCGCGGACCGGCAGGTTGCGGCGATGACGATA
>DATBVH010000586.1:0-7275 GCA_036515395.1 Candidatus Angelobacter sp. | reverse complement strand
GGCTCACGTTCCTCAGGTGCTTTGGCTCAACAACACGGCGCACAATTGGCAACAAGATTTAAATGGCGGATGGAACCTTGACCAGCTGTGGATGGAAGGAGCGCGATAAGCATTGTCTTTAAAGACCAAGCTGCTTCTTCTGGTAACGATCAGCATTACCGCCAGTGTGGGGGCCGTAGCGTGGCTAATTGAAGAGCGAGCGCATGAAGCGTTCCGGCAGGTGGAGCAGGAGCGCACGTCGGCTCTGGTGAACCAGTTCCGGCGAGAATTTGAACATGCGGGCGAAGACATAACGCGCGGCGTTGACACAATTGCAAGCTCTGACGTGATGCAGCGCAGCCTTGCGGAGCTTGCCAATGGCGCGGAATACGCAACCTATGTCAACGAAGCGGCGACCAACGCGGCAGCGCAGCGGCTGGATTTTCTTGACCTTATCGCGCCCGACGGCGCGATTATTTCTTCCGCTCACTGGCCCGCGCGCTTTGGATATAAACAGCGCTGGTTCCTGGACCTTCCATCGCCTCTGCCTCGCCAGGCTTTCTTGAAGCACATTGAAACGCCGCAAGGCAGCGTTCTGGCGATGATCTGCTTTCGCATTGTTCCCGTTCACGGCCTCAACTATTACCTGGTCGGCGGTCGGAAGCTCGATACGGTTGTGCAGTCGCTTTCCCCGCCGGAAGGTTTGCGCGTGGCAATTTTCAGTGTGCCCGAGCAAGGATCGGGCGAACTGATCGGCCCGGGCAAAGAGAGTTTTGATCCTTCAAGACTGACGCAGCTCATCCAGAAAGTTTTAAACAAGCGCACCGAGGATTCTGCGACGGTAGACTCAGGACCGGAGCTGGGGCATGAAGAGATTGTGCACGCAATTCCTCTGCCGGGCTATACCGACCGCGTGCCTGCCGTGCTGCTGGTAGGCAACTCACTGGAGCAGGAGCTTCTGCTGGAGAAACGCATTCGCAATATCAGCCTGATCATTGCCGGAGTCGGCGTTTTTATCGGCGTAGTGGTGAGCGGGATTGTGACAGCGCGATTCAGCCGGCCCATTAAGACGTTGGCGCAGGCGGCCACGGAAATCGGGCATGGCAATTGGGATGTCCGCGTGGAAACGTCCGGCAAGGATGAAATCGGCAAGCTGGCCGTGGCCTTTAACCAGATGACCGAAGAGTTGATGGGACAGCGCGAGCGCCTGGTGCAGAGTGAGCGCGTGGCGGCGTGGCGCGAACTGGCACGGCGACTGGCACATGAGCTGAAGAACCCGCTCTTCCCATTGCAGATTACGGTAGAGAACCTGCTGCGCGCGCGGCAGAACACACCGCAGGAGTTTGACGAAGTATTTCAGGAAAGCACGGCGACGCTGCTGGCCGAAATTGCCAACCTGAAAACGATCATCGGGCGCTTCAGTGATTTTTCAAAAATGCCGGCGCCGCAGTTGCAGGCAGTCGATCTGAATGAGCTGGTCCGCGGCATTGCCCAATTGTTTCAAGGGCAGCTCAATCGCGATCCTGGGAAAATTCAGCCGTGGCTACAACTGGGCGACGTGCCGCAGGTGAGCGCCGATCCGGTATTGCTTCGTCGAGTGATAGAAAATCTTGTATTGAACGCAATTGACGCCATGCCGCAGGGCGGCACATTGACTTTTCGCACTATGACCAGCAGTGACGATCGGTTCGCGCTGTTTGAACTTGCCGACACCGGCGCCGGACTGACGGCGGAAGAGTGCGAGCGCCTGTTCACTCCTTATTACACGACGAAGCAGCATGGCACGGGCCTGGGCTTGGCGATTGCGCAATCGGTCATCAGCGATCATAAAGGGCGGATCACCGTGAGCAGCAAGAAGGAAGAGGGCACAACGTTTCACGTCGAGCTGCCGGTGTTCTCAGGCGCACAGGCACTGTAGAATCTGGAAGCGGCAATGATTAGAGCAGCTAGCAATTAGCAAATGGCAATTAGCCAAGCTGGGGAAAAAGCCCAGAGATCGCGCAAGGATGAAGAAGGATACCAATGGACACGCCTGATGAGGCGGCGGTGGCGTCAGGAAAAAACGTAAGCGGCTAAACTCGGGACCTAAAAGCCAATTGCTAGTTGCTAACTTATGAAAGCCCAACTCTTTATCGTCGACGATGACGCCAACACACTGGCGTCGCTTTCGCGTGCTTTCCGACTGGCGGGACATGAGGCCACGGTCTGTGACAATCCCATCAAAGCGCTTGAGATGATCAAGGCGGAAAAGTATGACGTGATTTTTTCCGACGTGGTGATGCCGGCGATGAACGGGCTTGAACTGTTGGAGAAGGTCAAAGCTGCGGGCGTGACCACGCCTGTGGTGATGATGTCTGGCCAGGCGCATATTGAAATGGCGGTAAAAGCCACTAGGTTGGGTGCGCTCGACTTCCTGGAAAAACCTATTTCCACGGACAAGCTTTTGCTCACGGTACAGAACGCGCTGCAATTGGAACGTCTGAAGCAGGAAAACAAGCAGCTGCGGCAACAACTGGGCAGCGGCGGGATTGTTTTTACCGGCGAAAAGATGCGCAAGCTGATGGCGCAAGTGGAGCGCGTCGCCGCCAGTGAGACCCGCGTGTGCATCCTGGGCGAAACTGGCACTGGCAAAGAGCTGATCGCCAGGACGATCCATGACAAGAGTCCGCGACACGCGGGACCATACGTGACGCTGAATTGTGCGGCGGTGCCGGCGGAGCTGATTGAGTCTGAGCTTTTTGGACATGAGAAGGGTTCGTTCACCGGCGCGGGGTCGCGGCACATTGGCAAGTTTGAGCAAGCCGCGGACGGAACGCTTTTCCTTGACGAAATCGGCGACATGCCACTGGCCATGCAAGCCAAACTGCTCCGCGTGCTGGAGCAAGGCGAGGTTGAACGCATCGGCGGCGACAAGCCGACTAAAGTGAATGTGCGCGTGGTGGTGGCCACGCATCGGCAACTGGAAGAACAGGTGAAGCAGGGAAATTTTCGGCAGGACCTGTTTCATCGCATCTTTGTGTTTCCCCTTGTGCTGCCGCCGCTGCGGGAGCGTCCTGAAGATATTCCGGCGCTGGCCGCGCACTTTGCTGCGCAGATCGTAAAGCAGAATAATTGGAAAGAGATTATGTTCAGCGCGGAAGCGTTGCAGGCTTTGCAGGCTCATTCATGGCCGGGAAATATCCGCGAGCTGCGCAACGTCGTCGAGCGTCTTCTGCTATTTGCCGAAGGCGATACTGTGACTCCGGCGACCGTTCAGGCGGCGCTGCCATCGCAGGCCATGGGAGGTGGAAACGCGGTGTTTTCCGGAACCGGCACGCTTGCTGAGCGCGTGGAGCAGGTTGAGCGGCAGATGATCCTGGAAGAGATCAAGCGCCACAATCAGAACATCACGAACACAGCAAAAGCGCTGGGACTAGAGCGAAGTCATCTATATAAGAAGTGCCAGCACCTGGGGATTGATTTAAGGGAATTGCGGAAATAGAGACTACCACAGAGTTTAACCACAAGGGCACGAAGAGCACGAGGGTTGGCCGATTCATTGCGGCGGCATGCGAGAACGCATGCGGCGCTGGCAAAGCTGGAACGGCTGTGCGAAACTTGAACGCGGGGGGCCTGTAGCTCAACGGTTAGAGCAGCAGACTCATAATCTGTTGGTTGTAGGTTCGAATCCTACCGGGCCCACCAGTTTACGGAGCAGGTCCTTCGGCTTCCCCAGGATTTCGTCTGCATTAGAGGTTCCCGCTCTGCTCGGGATTTGAGAAATTACTTCGTCAGAATCTCTTCCAGAAAATCCAGCGCTCGCGGATCATTCATCTGCCCTAGCCAGAAGATTGCCTGTTTGCGTACTACAGGATTCTTGTTGGTTTTGGCCAGTGCGATCAAACGAGGCACAGCGTCCGCATCATGCATCTGGCTCAGCGCGAAGACTGCTTTCTTTTTAACTTCTGTTTCGGGATCATTTTCGATTGCATCAGTAATCTGTTCCGCGGCCTTCCTGCTGCCTTTCTGGGCCAGCCAGAAGATAGCCTGGCCGCGCACGCGCGGACTTTCATCATGCCGCGCCATGCCAATCAAGTCCTTGAGCGCTTCCGGCTCCTTGCTTTGGGAAAACGCAAACGTCCCTTTCTCCCGCACGCGATCATCAGGATCGTCGCGCACATACTTGCGCAGAAGCTCCAGGCCTTTTTTGCCGCGCTCCACACCCAGCCAGAACGCCACGTTTTCGCGAAGAGACGGTCGTTGTCCCGGCTGGATCATGCGTTCCAGTGCCGTATCGGCGGCCGGAGTGTCATGCAGTGCGATGGCCATCACAGCCTGCCGTCCCGGATCTTTGTGCCGATTGTTTTCCGAATCTTCAGCCGTAACCATGCCAGCTAAGAACTCCACGCTCTGTTCCGGCTTTACGTTTTCCAGCCAATAAAGAGGAAGATTGGCAAAGTCGAGCCCGCAGTCAGCGCTGTAAACCCTGAGCTTGGTGATCTCCTTGTTCTCCGCACGGAAGAAAACAAATGCATACGGTAAAGGTTCGGGTTGGGGACAATTAGAATTCGTGCCATTAAACGAGCTGCCCTTGTTAAATTCCATCCGGCAGCCCATGCAGCACTTGTCCGCAGCAGCTCCAAAGTTGTCGACGGAGTCAAAGCAGCACATGGTGCGATCTTTGGCCAGCGTCGGTATCCGGTAACCGATCCAGAACGGAGCGGTCTGCTTCTGGAGCAAACCATCCATTGTTGCCTTAAGGCCCGCCGATGTAGAAAGTTCCTGCACCTTGGCGTTTGAAATCTTCGGCTTTGGCGGAGCCTCCTGTGCCGCCACGATCGCGGCGCAGTAAACCATCAACATTGCGATTGCATTTTTCTGCCGGCGTTTCATGGCATGACTCCTTTACTTGTTGAGAATTTCCATCATGTAGTCGCTGATTTCCGGCGAGCTCATCAAAGACATCTTCGAGATCAGCGACCTCTTCAGCTCCGGGTTAGTTTCCTTCTTAGCGAGAGCGACCATCTCTTTCCCGGCACCGTGCAGAAACAACGCATTGATGACTTTCTTTTTTGTTGCGACATCGGCCTGGGAGTTATAGGCCTTGGTCAGAGCAGCCAGGCTTTCTTCCCCACCAACCAGACCAAGCGTATTGATGGCTTTGTCCAGCACCTCAGGATCTTTTTCTGTCTGGACAATCTCCGCCAGTTCGCGGGCGCAGCCGCACATCAGCATTGCTCCGACCGCCTCTTTCCGGGTTTCAACGTCAGGAGAATTCTTGTAGAAATCGAGCAGCTCGGCGCGGCCTCCCATCATTCCCAGATAGCGGATCGCTTCGCGGCGAAGCTCTGGATTCTTTTCCGTCTTCGCCAGCGACGCGACGTCATCTTTACAGCCGCACATGAGCCACGCCTGGAACACGGTTTTCTTTACGCTCACGTCGGCCGACGAGTTATATATTTCTTTCAGCACCGCGCGATTACGCGGGTTAGAGTTCATGCCCATATTGCGGATGGCGCGTTTTTGCAGATCGGGCTGGTTATTGGCTTTGACCAGCGTCATAAGAATCTGCTGTGCTTTATCCGAGTTGCTTTGAGCAAGCACAAACAAGGCTCTTTCCTTTAGCTTTGGCGAGTAGTTCCCGTTGATGATCTTCTCCAGCAGCGGAACGGCTTTCTCCGGATCGGAATTCATCAGGCTCTGGATCGCAAGCAGCTTGAGCTCTTCGTCGGAGATGTTGTCTGGATTGCTGACGCCGCGAATTTCCTGCTCCAGGGCGCCGGCATCGCGCAGCCAATTGCTTTTGGGATAGTTTTTGCGCAACTCGCCGATCGCGGTCAGCGCCTGGGCCTTGTTGCCGGCCTTGTTCAACGAATAGGCCTTCCAGTACATTGCGCCGTCAGCCTTGCGGCCATGAATCTTTATCACTTCATCGAATTGCCTGATGGCGTTATCGTATTCGCCGTTATCCAGCGCGTCTTTGGCGGATTGGTACAGCTCGTCTTCGTGAGCGTTGTGAGCGTTGGCTTTTTCCGCCGTTTGGGGATCCAGTAGCGACGCCGACGGGACTTGCTGCGCCGTAGCGGCCGAAGCCAGTCCGAAAGAAACAACGATATTTAGAAATAAGATCAGAAATAATTTGCGATTCATCATGGGTTATAGCCTCTGGTTTACGCTGCCGCCGGAAAGCTCCGGACGGCGCACTCTTGAATTCACTTCAGAACCAACTACACGTACCTTGAACAGAAGTCCTTCAGACTGGATGGTGTGGCGCACCTGTTCTAAATCTCCCGGCGAAACTTCTGCGGGACCGTTGGCGATCTCCGCCAGCACGCGGCCCAACTGATCGAGCAATCGAGCAACTTGCGGATCGCCGGCCTGCTGCGAGCTCACGCGATAAAGATGGTTGCTATCCAGCAGCTCCCGAGCCTCGGCCTGTTCACTGGAAAAATTAATGGGGCCTTTTGTGTCCGCATTCATGATTTCGACCAGCAGCATCTGTGAGCGTTCCAGGTGGTCGCCGACGGCCACCAGAATCACGCGCTGTGGATTGACCTGTGAAGGCGGCTGCTGGGCGATCTGGTGGCCAGGACGCGGCCAGAAACGTCCTGCAAGAAATGCTGCGGCCAGCAGAAGAGCCATTACTCCAGCAAATGCCCATTTCGGCGGCGACGGTCTGAGCAGCCGTTTGAGAAAGCCGCCTTTTTCTGGCAGACGGTCGCGCAAGTTAAGCCATGTCTTCTCTTCAAAACTTGCAGGCGGCTCAGGGACTTCCAACGGCTCAATCTGCTTGAGCGTTGATTGCACGCGCGCAAATTCAGCGCGGCACTCTGAGCAGGCGGCCAGATGGCGCTCGATTTCTGGCGCCTCTTCGGCGTCTCCGTAATAATGCAATACGATTTGTTCTTCGCTGAGATGGTTCATTTCACTGCGCTCCCGCCCAGCCGCGCCGGGCGCGTTTGCGATCCCGGGCCCGCGTACGGTTCAAGCTGCTGCCGCAGTTTCTGTACGGCGCGGAAGACGCTGTTCTTGGCGGCGCTGGCTTTCAGGTTTAGCGTCTGGCTGATCTCTTCAATTGACCGGCCTTCCATGTGCCGCATCGTGAAAGCAACGCGCTCGGCCGGAGTGAGCAGGCCCAGCGCGCCGGCGATCTTGTGCTTCATTTCTGAGCTCAGCAGAAGACGGTCAGGCCCAGGCGTCGATGTAGGCAGTTGCACCTGATTGCTTTCCTCTGCGTCGGGTTGATCAACAATCTGATATGTGTCTTTCGTTTGCATATGCGTTTTTCTCGCGCTTAGGAAGTCGAGCGTGCGGTTC
>DATBVH010000585.1:0-4002 GCA_036515395.1 Candidatus Angelobacter sp. | reverse complement strand
CACTCAGATTTTCCGGGATGTTTTCGCTGTCACGATGGTTCGCACTCAACGCAAGACGGCAGGACCATTTCTCAGGACTGCAACACTTGTCATGAAACATTGCCGACCGAGGCAGCCCCGCCTGAAATCCTGAAAACACTTCGAATCGAGCAGAGAACTGCTCAGAACAGATAACTCTGCAGGCTTGCAGATGATGGATGGAAACAAACGAGACGGTGAACAAATAAAAGGAGATGATCAATGAAAGGCAAACTTACAGTAATTGCATGTTTCCTGCTAATCGCATCGGCAGTGAGTTGGTCAGCAGATGACGGAGTAGCCCTCTATAAGAAAAAATGCGCAGCTTGCCACGGCGCAACTGGCGAAGGTAAGCCGGCCGTGAAAGCCCCAGCACTGCAGGGAACGTCATGGGAAATCGACAAGATTGTGGAGCACATCACCAAAGGCGAGGCCAGCAGCAAACCGCCACACAATAAGGGTGTCTCCGGTCTAACTGAAGAGCAAGCCAAGGCCATTGCGGAATATGTGAAGACCCTTAAGTAGCTGCTCCTGATCGATAGATAACCTTGACTGGCAGTTGGACTGCCGAGGAGAGACAACGCAAGTGTGAAACGAGGGCCGGCACATGAAATTGCACAAGCAGGTTGTGGGACCAGTTCTGACGATCATCTCGTTGTTTCTGCTCCGGCCAGCGTTTTCAGCCGCACAGGAGCAACAGAACGCGACCGCCGGCAATCAGACAACGCAATATGCTGGCAGCGACACTTGTAAGACATGTCACGAAGCGGTGTATGAAAAAAGCTTCGCGAACACTCCGCATTTCAAAACTACGCTGGGAAATGGACACGGCTGTGAATCGTGCCACGGCCCAGGACAGGCGCATGTGGAGGGCGGAGGAGACGTTACCAAGATCGTCAGCTTCAAAAACCTATCGCGTCAGGAAACCAATGCCCATTGCCTGAGCTGCCATGGCACAAGCCAGAAACAACGGCATTTCTCCAATTCCTCTCACGCAAGCAATGACGTTGGTTGCCTTGACTGTCATTCTCCGCACCATGCCAAAGCTCCCCAATATTTGCTGGCTCAAAAACAACCTGAGCAATGCTACAGCTGCCACACTACGGCCAAGGCCGATTTTGCCAAGCCTTATCACCATCGTGTAAATGAGGGCCTGCTCCACTGCAGTGACTGTCATAACGTGCATGGCACCACGACGTTGCGGCAGGTGAAAACCTTGGCGAACGGAGACGCCGTGTGCGCCAAGTGCCACGCAAATACCCGAGGGCCATTTGTATACGAGCACGTGCCCGTGAAAACGGAGGGCTGCAGTAGCTGCCACACGCCCCATGGTTCCACAAATCCGCGCCTGCTTCGGGTCAGCCAGGTCAATCTATTGTGCCTGCAATGCCACACCTTCCCCACGCAGGGGCCCAATGGCCCTACGCATAATCAGGCAGCGAAGTATCAGGCTTGCACAATGTGTCACGCTGCCATTCATGGCTCGAATTCCAGCAATGTGTTCTTCAGATGACATTGTTTGTGGTTCTTCCCGGCTGACACCAAGGTAGGCCGCGCTGAACAACAGGAGAGCAAAGATATGACGCCGAAATTGTACAGGTTACTTTCACTCTTGGTGCTCAGCCTGCTCCTGCAATGTGCAGTGTTGTCCCAGTCGACGGGAAGCAATACGGGAAGCAATAGCGGCCAAAATCAACAACAGCCGGCGACGGAGGGGAACAATAGCAGTCAATCTCAACAGCAGCCATCGTCTGGAAATTCCCCCAATGCACAGACAGGGAATGCTCCAGGCCAAGATCAGAAGCAGCAGAAAGAAGCAGAAAAGAGCCCGGATCAAAAGCAAGAGCAGAAACAAGATCAGGACCAAGATGCGAATGTGCCAGCGGGCAAGGAAACTGGCGGCTACTTGATTCACCAATCCATTGAGATTGGTTATCGTGGAACGGACGTAACCGGCAGCCAGCCGATGTACAACAGTCTAGTGGACTTGCCCAGCGGCCCTCGACTGCTTGAGCAAACGCTCACCATGCAATCGCCGGCCCACGCGGGCTTTTTGTTCGATAATCTGTTTGTCAGCAGTTTTGGATGGGGAGGCGATCCGAATAACGCATTCAACGCCCGGCTTGATAAAGGCAAGTTGTACGACTTCAGGGCCATGTTCCGCGCAGACCATAATGATTTCAATTATGACCTGCTGGCCAATCCCCTGAATCCAGCGATTTCAAACCCGAGCCTTCCGGTGACCTCTTCTCCTCATGCATTTTCCACTCGCCGGCGGATGTACGATTATGACCTTACTCTTCTGCCGCAATCCGTTGTGAGCTTTCGCGCAGGATACTCGCGCAACAATATGACTGGTCCTTCATTCTCCAGTGTCCATGAAGGGACTGATGCGTTGCTGTCTCAGCTATGGAACACCACATTGAATTCTTATCGTTTTGGAGCAGATTTCAAAATCCTTCCGCGAACAGTGATCAGCTATGACCAGACGTTTGATTACTACAAGGGAGATACAAGCTGGCAGTTGGCCCCATTTGCTCCAGCATTCGTGCCGGGAGCACCGGGAAGCGTGGACCTTGGGCTTCCGATTGATACGGTAAACAAGAACCCGTGCGCAGCTACGCCATCCACCGCCAGCTTGATTGACGCTACCGGAACTCTCACCAACCTCGGCTGCAACGGATTTTTCAACTACACCCGCGCCGACCACATTCGAACATCGACGCCGACGGAACGTGTGAGTTTGCACACCAATTTTTCCATGCTCGAATTAAATGCGTCATATGCCTATAGCAATGCGGATATGATGGCCCCGGTAAATGAATTCTTTAACGGGCTTAGTTCGCGTGGACGCACACGCCAGACCACCGTTGTGGGTCCGGGAGAAGCAAACCAGATTTCGAATGTGGCAGACTTCACCGCGACGGGCCACATCTCGCAGCACTTCCGTGTGGTTGAGACCTTTCGCTTCTGGGCATATCGCATTCCCTCTGCTTTCAGTTCTGTTGAAACCGACTTTAACGTACCGGGAAGCGGGTCGTGCGCTCCTCCGAGTTGCTCACTATTGACTCCCATCACCGCGACAACACCAAGTTTGAGCAATACTGCTGACCAGCTCTCGTTCAACCAGAATTGGTGGCGGAATCAGGTGGACCTCGTCTGGGACGCCTCAAAGCAATTTGGCGCGCGGATCGGTTTCCGATATGGCGATCGGGTGTTTCATCGTTTTCTTGACTTCACCACAGGAGATGAAGACCGTACTGTGATTCACGAATACACGCCATTGATTGCATTCTGGGCAAGGCCGATGCATTCTTTGCGCTTGAATTTTGACTGGGAGAATACCAGCAACGATGCTACCCTGTTCCGCGTTGCGCCCCGGAAAGATATTCGCTATCGCTTCCAGGCAAACTACACTCCAGAGGCCTGGCTAGTGCTGGGAGGATCAATCAACCTCTGGCAAGCCTCCAATGGCGACCAATTTACCAACTATCGGGCGCACAACCGTAATTACGGCTTCACGGCGGCAGTGACACGCTGGAAACGATTTGGTTTCGACTTTGCCTATAACTACAGCAATTACCTGCAAAGCGCTTTTGTCTGCTTTAACAGTTCTGATACCACCAATCCCGTGGTAGCCGGCGCAGGCAGCTGCACAGCAAATGGCTTTGATGACGGCGACAACAACCTGCTGATCGATGGGCGCTATACAAACAATACCCACTATGCCCTGGGATTAGTGACGATGAAACCGGAGCCACGGCTCACTCTCCAGGTGGGCTACAGCATCAACAGCGTCGGTGGACAGGCGCCACTGCTGAACAGTCTTCAGCCCTTCGGGCCTCTTCAATATAACTACCACCAGCCTCTGGCGAATGTGGCATTGGATCTCGGCCATAACTTAACCGGAAAAGCAGCATGGAATTATTACCAATACGGTGAGAAATCTTTTGTGGGACCTACCGATCCCCGCTATTTTCATGC
>DATBVH010000584.1:0-12579 GCA_036515395.1 Candidatus Angelobacter sp. | reverse complement strand
AGTGGGTGTGTTCCAAATGAAAAGTGACCTGGAGGATTATTACAACTCCACGGATCCCATCAATTTGCGGTTGAATGGCGTCATGGTCTTTTTCTTTAACGTCTATTACTTCCAATACCACTTTTCCCGGATTGCCCAATGGAAGAAAACGGGCGTTCTCGCACCTCAAGGCTGATGAAACTTCGGACCATCACCGGAATGTCTATCGCTGCGCTGCTTGGCGGCTTGGCAGTCATTTATCGATTTGATCCAACCGAATATTCTTTTTATCCGCGCTGCCCCATCTATCTCTCTACACACTGGCTATGTCCGGGTTGCGGCAGCACGCGCGCGCTGCACTCGCTTTTGCATTTGGACATTCAAGGCGCGCTACATTACAACGCTTTATTCACGTTGCTGTTCCCGCTCGCATGTCTTTGGTTTGGCTTCATCTGCTATCGAATCTTGCGGTATGATCGATTTCCCGATCTGGCATTTCCGCGCAGCTTGGCGGTTGGCCTGACCGTAACGGTTCTGTTGTTTACCGTCGCCAGAAACACTATTTTCACTTTTTGAGCTTCTTATGTTGTCACCCAGAATTCGCCGGCTAAAACTCGATCACGATTCGCTCTTCAAGCGTTTTTCCGGATGGCCTTTGATTCGCATTGTGGGCACCGCCGGAATGCCGCCGGAACTGTATCGCTTTCAATATCTGGTGCGTGGACTCTATGTTGCGCCGGACGGGGCCATCCTGGAGCGCAACGATCACTTGCTGGAAGTGAATCTTTCTCTGGGATATCCGCGGCGCGCGCCACAGTGCCGCATGCTCACGCCGGTGTTTCATCCCAATTTCGATGACAGCTCGGTCTGCATCGGTGATTTCTGGGCCGCTTCAGAGTCTCTGGACGATCTGATAATTCGCATTGGCCGCATGATCTCGTATCAGGAGTACAACACCAAGAGCCCATTGAACGGATTGGCGGCGAAATGGGCAGCGCAGAACCCCAGCCTGTTGCCAGTCGATCCCCGCCCTATCGCTCCCCCACTCAATCAACCTGTCGATCAACCTGCGCAGGAACCAAGCTTGTCAACACCTTCCGCGCCGCAATCCGTCACGGCTCCAATCCCACAACCACTGCCTGATACGGCTTCCGCCGTTCCGCATGGTGAAGATCCCTGGGAAAACAAAATTGTAATTTCTTAAACTGAAAGCGCGATCGACCTGATGACCCAATCCTCAGGCGGGCTCTGCAATTTAAAGGAGATAACTTTTCCGCACGGCCTCACTTCACGTGACATAACGCGGCATTTCCGCGGCCCTGCTAATTTCTCCATAAAGGTTGCACGGATCGCGTTTTTCTTCTCCCGGATTTTCCCATTTCCGCATTCCGGATTTTTTTCAATTCTTTGTCGAAGCAAATTTGCCGATGGTAAGCTGCCGCACACATGAGCCGTCTTCCGGGTTTTATGCTGCGCCAGAACAACGAATGATCGATTGATAAATGCTGGATTTCCAGCGGAGAGAAAACAGTACCCATTTATCCCGGCTTCCTCTGTTCATCTTGATCCGACAGACGCAGCATAACCTACACAAGAATGAGGTCACAGAAAATGAAACTTCCCCAGGGAACAATCAGATTTGCATCAGTTTTTCTCTTTGTTGTCTTAGCTGCAAACTTCATGTCAGCGCAGAAACCTTTGACCCGCCCGGACGGAGATTCAGTCCCGAATGGCAAGCACGGTGCTTCCGGACAAACCCAGGCTGCGGTCGTCCCCGGCCCCATCGGTGAAGCTGTGAGCACCGGCCATGGAATCAACTACCATAACGGCCCGGTCATGAAGGGCACGCCCAACGTTTACGTGATCTGGTACGGAAACTGGAACGGCACCGGTTCCAACACGGGGGCGACGCGCACAGCCATCGAGCATTTCCTGAGCACGATTGGCGGCTCGGCGCTGGAACTGGTCAACAGCACCTACGGCGATACCACAGGCAATGTGACTGGCCAGGTGCGTTTTGGTGGCAGCACAATCGTGAGCAGCTCGACGAATCTTTCCGATTCCAGCCTGCAAACCACGGTTTCCAATGCTCTCAATAACGGATCACTGCCGCGCGACTCCAACGGAGTTTATTTCGTGTTGACTTCCTCAAACATCAATGAAACCTCAGGATTCTGCACTCAATACTGCGGTTTTCATACCCGCGCCACCCTTGGCGGCGTGGACATTAAATATTCATTCGTCGGCAACGTGGACCGCTGCCCCAGCGGCTGCGAAATCCAGAGCACCGGCCCTAACAGCCCAGTCTCCGGCCAAGGCGGAATTGACGGCATGGCCAACGTGATTTCTCACGAGCTTGAAGAAGCCATCTCCGATCCCGATCTCAATGCCTGGTTCGACGCCAGCGGCCAGGAAAACGCCGACAAGTGCAACTTCAACTTCGGCGCCACCTCCACCTGCAACGCGAACGGTCTGTGCACTGCCGCAGCGGGCGCAGCGAAGTACAACCAGACCTTCGGCAGCCATAACTATATGCTCCAGCAGAACTGGCGCAACAACGGCAGCGGCACCTGCGCGCAGCACCTGTAAACAACCTATTTCTTGCGGGCCGCCTGCTCCTGGCGGCCCTTGTTTCCTTTTAAAGCGCCAATGGTCGGCGAATTATGCGGCAAGTTGCTTGTAATGGGAAAACAAAATATGGCTGGATTGCCAGCTCGCAGATGCTTTAAAAAGCGCATATTGGCGCGAAAAGACGCACTATTTCTGCATTGTTCTCAGCCCATTCCCGTGATAACCTTTCTTCAATTCTGTTCTGCTCGATTCCGGGGGGCCGCGAATCAGAATCAATCTCTTCATTCATAAAAGTCGGTCCATATAAATGCTCTTTGGCTTCTTCTGTTCATTTCATTTAGACAGACGCAGCAACACTCAAAGCGAGGTCATTTACCAATGAAAGCTCCCCAAGCAAAAATTAGATTCGCAACAATCCTTCTGTTCGTAATTCTGGCTATGAACTTCATGGCCGCACAAAGTTTGCGTCCCGGCTCTGGTGGCGACGTAAGAGCTACCGGCCACGTTGAAGGCGCTGCGGCTGAGAAACTTCCCGCGGCTCCCAGCGGTGGTGCAGTGGTCCAGGGCAACGGCATCAACTACCACACTGGTGGCACGGTGCTGAAGGCCAATCCGGTTCCCATCTACATCATCTGGTACGGCAACTGGAATGGCGGCACAAGGCCTTCTGACAGCCTCGTGACCAGGACTTTGATCGAAGGTTTCCTGAGCAGTTCTTCGCTGGGTGGATCCAGCTATGAAGCCATCAACACCACCTACGGCGATACCACTGGAAACGTGAGCGGCCATCTGAACTTTTCCGGCTCGGTGCTCGACAACTACTCGCAGGGCACCCGTTTCGGCGACAAGAATTTGACCACTATCGTCAGCACTCACGCCGGGCATGATCTGCCTCTCGATGCGAATGGCATTTATCTTGTTCTGACTTCTTCTGACGTAAAAGAGAGCTCCGGTTTCTGCCGGACCTACTGCGGTTTCCATACCCATGCCACCATTGGCGGCGCAGACATTAAATACGCTTTCATCGGTAATGTTGACCAGTGCCCCAGCGGCTGCGAAGCGCAGGCCACCGGTCCCAACAGCCCCGCCACCGGCGTAGGCGGCGCGGACGGCATGGCCAACGTGATCACGCACGAGACTGAAGAAGCCATCACCGATCCTGACTTGAATGCCTGGTTTGACTCTGCCGGCAACGAAGATGCAGACAAATGCAACTTCAAGTTTGGGCCTACGACAACAGTTGCTAATGGCGCCCACATCAACCAGACCTTTGGCGGCCACAGCTGGCTGATCCAGATGGAATGGGAAAACAGCCGCGGCGGCGGTTGCGACCAGACCCTCGGCGGCGCGTTCTTCACCAATTAGTTCGCTACTTGCAACAGGAAACCGTCCGGTGCGCCGGACGGTTTCTTTTTTCGTAAAATAATCTCTGAATCATCTCTGGAGGACATCGCTCATGTTGCAAGGACGAATCCGTCTGCTTGCGTCTGCATTTATCTTGTTTTTTTCACTGCTGGCATCGGCGCAGGAGCCGGTAAAGCCTGCGCTTTCTCCCCGCATCATTACCGCCACTAAGCAGGTCTCGATATTCTCCGGGATGGAAAACCAACTGCTTCAGGCCGTACAGAAAAAAGACAAAGCCGCCGTACAAGCCATGCTGAGCGATGATCTGATGATCGAGATGCCGGACGCGGACCCGCTGCCCGGCGACGACTGGCTGGATTCAGTGATGGCGAAGGATTCCACATTGAAGTCATTCGTGGTGCGGCAGATGTCCGCAATCGATCTGGGCGATGCGGTAGTGGTTAAGTTTGATCGCGTGCAGCAATCCACTTACAAAGGCAAGCCCGATGGCGGAGAGTTCTTTGTGGTAGATGTCTGGAAGAAAAGCGGCGATACCTGGAAGCTGGCCAGCCGCTATGTTTCCAAGGTTAGCTCTGTGCCGTTCATGCCTAAGGGCGACGTGAAGCCAACCGGCAAGCAGTGAGACAACAGGCATAGCACCTGCAAGGGAAAATCGGTACTATCGGTTGGCGTCTTGCAGCAGTGCGCGTAGCCGGTCTGTATCTTCCCGGGATGCGTCGGTCACAATGTAATATTGCAGGCCACCCTGTTGCCAGCCATTCACTACAAAAGTCTGATTGGCGGCAGAGGGTTCTCCGCGCACGTCTCGCGCCTGAAAAATGAAGACGGACATTTTGTGTTGACGCACCTGATAGACCAGCTCCGCGCCGGGAGCGTGTTGCGCATAGATCAACTTACCCCCGACTAAAGTGAATGGCGATCCCGCAGCCAGTTCCGGCGGATTAAAAGTGAATGGCAGCTTCCCCTGAAACCACGGCTTTACCGTGTGTTTGTCGCTTGAAATTACGTCAACCGGGTTGGCGCTGGCCAGCATGGTTACGTGCTGATCAATCAACTGCGCCAGTGTCGCATTAGACGCAGATGGACGAGATATCAAGGCGAATGCAATAACGGCCAATAACGCCACTGACGCTGCAAGCGCGCTGCCTTTCAGCCACAGTCCCGCAGGTTTCTTTGGCAGCATTTGCCGATGTACGCTGGCATAAAGTTCCGGCGGAGCCGTAAAGCGCTTGCCGGCAACACGAACAGCTTTCTTCAGCGCCTGCTGTTCCAGCACCGCCGACGAGCAATCGGCACAGCTCTGCAGATGCCCGGCGACGGACTGCTCTTCGCGCGGTTCCAGTTCTCCATCCACATACAGCCCGATTTTTTCCCGCCATTCGCAGTTTGTCACTTTACACCCACAGTCCTTTTGCCGCCCAAGGTCAGCACAATGTGCTCCCGCACTTGTTTTCTTGCCCGCGCCAGCCGTGACATTACCGTGCCAATGGGTATGTCCAGAGCTTCGGCAATTTCCTGGTACTTCATTTCTTCCAGGTCGGCCAGCAGGATCACTTCCTGGAACGCCGGCGCAAGCTGTGCAATCGCGGCTTGCACCAGTTCAGTATCTGCCCGCCGTATCAGCGCGATCTCCGGAGTTTCCGGGCTGACAGAGCTTTCTTCAAACCCTTCTTCATCTTCCTGCTGTGTGTTGCGCCGTTCTAGTCCGGTGCGGCTGGTCAGGAACGTGTTGCGCAGGATCCGGAACATCCATGCGCGAAAATTTGTGCCTTCGCGGAACGATGAGAAGCCTTTCAGCGACTTCAAAAATGTTTCCTGCACCAGGTCGCGGGCTTCATCGGCGTCACCACAGAGCCAGCGGGCAAAGTTATACAGCCCGTCCAGCAGCGGTACAGCCAGCTTTTCAAAGTCCTTATTTTCCAAGCCGCTCACATTCCCTCGCGCAACAACGGTGGCGGCCATGATTCTATTCCCCTTCGTTGAATTTTTCCCGCCTGAAATACTCGTTCGCCATTACTGAACCACAAGTTGCATACGGGCATTTCCTTCACAAGCCCGCATTCACGCCGCTCAGGAACCCACCGAGATGAGCAGTGAGGGCCACTACGGCTGCGGCCGCTATCTCTAAAGGCAACCGGTACATGGGCAGCGTGCGCTCCGGCTTGCGGCCTCGACGATGAACCCACCATACCAGCCAGATCAAAACGGTGGACGCAAGTCCCAGCACCAGGTGCAGCAGCAAAGTGCCTTTGATTCTCTGGCCTTCGAGCTGCCAGTGCCACGCCATCAGCCCCGTCGCTACCGCCGGCACGGACGAAACGGCGGCAACTGTCAGGTTGTAATAAGCCACTGCTGCCAGTGCTGTCGCGCGCCACCACTGCGCCGCAAAATCAAAAGCAACGCTCACCAAAAATAAAGCGATCGGGAAATGAATCAGCACCACATGCTGCGCATGGCGGGCCAACAAGACCGATTTCAGATCAAAGGGATTCATATGCTTCCTTTACTGCACCACAATCTTGCCCGTCATCTTGGGATGGATCGAGCAGAAGTAGCTGTACGTACCGGGTTTGGTGAAAGTGTAAGTAAAGGTTTCATCCGTATCGAGCGCTTTGGATTTGAAACTTTTATCGTCGCTCACAACGTTGTGCGGAATGTCATCCTGGTTCGTCCAGCGGATTGTGGTGCCCGCCGGCACTGTGATGGGATTGGGTGAAAAAACAAAATTATCGATCTTGACTTGCGTCGCCGGCTTGTCGTCCACTGTGGCGCCGAAGCTCCTGGACCGGCTGGCCATCATGATTGCCACAATGGCCAGCGCGGCGAAACCTAAAGTTAAAACTGTTCTTTTCATGACTTGCTACTCTCCTGTTTTCTTCGTTAAAAAATTTATTCCAGAGTGGAATCGGTTACACCCAGCGCGTGCTTGCCCTGGACATAGTTCACGTCGCGGATTCCCAGCAGGCTGCGCAGTTGTTCTGCCGGAACTTTCATTGGTCCGGGTGAAGGGGCCTCTCCGGGTTTGGGTTGAGGAAACGCCGTCGACGCTGCGGTATGAAATGTGACGTTGCCTTCCACCTTCTGCATGGTCTGGTGAATGTGTCCGTTCAGCACCGTGACCGATCCAAACTTCTTGAGATAACCGAGCGCCTGCGCGCTATCGTCAGTCCCCCAGCCCCATTCCGGATAGACGCTCCACAGTGGAATGTGCGCAAACACAACGATGGGCGTGCTCTTGGAAAGATGCTTGACATCGTTTTCCATCCATTCCAGTTGTTCGTTGCCCAGGCTGCCGAGTCCGCCGGCTTTCAGGTTCATCACGTTCACCAGCCCGATAAAATGCACGCCCTTCTGATCAAAGCTGTACCAGCCTGCGCCCTTGGTGTTCTTTCCGTAGCGCTCAAGATATTGTTTGCCATCATCGCCAATCACGTCGTGCTCGCCGGGAACGTAAAATACGTCTTTGGCGCTGGCACTTTTCAGCAACTGGTCAACGCCATCAAATTCTTCCGGCTTGGAAAGATGTGTGATATCGCCGGTATGCAGGATGAATCCTGGAGCGGTGGGCAGCGCATTGATTTTATCGATTGCCGCCTTCAACGTTCCTGCAACGTCAGTGTTGGCCGGCTTGTTGAATCCCATGTGGCTGTCACTGATCTGGACAAAGCTGAGCTCGCCTTTTATTTCTTTGGCTTTCAGCCCGGTAAGCCCGCTCAGGCTGTAAGACTTGAGCACGCCGCCTTGCATCACGCAAAACGCTCCGGTGCCGGCCCAGGCCATGCACTTTAAAAAGCCGCGGCGATCAATGCCGTCGTGATTGTGGTCATGCAGAATTTCGTCCTTGGATTTGTCGGCCATTGTTTCCTCCGTGGAGTCGCGCCGCTTTGGGCGCTGTCACGCGATCTCAAGTTATCTAACTGAGTGAGGGAGGAAATATTCCCTGCAGGGGAAATTCAAGCTATATCTGGCGATTTAGAGCTTTTGCAAGAACGATATACGGTTACCGCTGGCTTGAGATGTTTCAACAGTAGGGGGTTCAAGGCCACTAAAGCCAAGAAATTGGCAGGAAAGATAGGGACTCGAACGATCTATCGGAGCATCTCTGCCATGGCCATTGCAGGTTGCACCCGGCTCTTTATCTAGAATCCTGGGTAATCTTCAAAACTGAACAGCACCGGTAAATTCTCTCGCCTTCACATCAATAGCACTAATATTCATTTTGAATGGCTGTCCATACTTTGCGGGGTTAACGCTGATAAACGCGAGGACGGTTTCAACTGTACTGTATGCCGGGATATTAAGTGGCGTAATACAGAATTCGAAATCGGGCGTCTTTCCCTGTTCGATTTTTAAACTCTCATATGTCCCATCCGTTCTCATAATCTCAGCGCTATATGCGATCACCGAATTGCCTTTGTCGCTCTGGTTTGCGATGAGCATCGTCATGTAAATAAGAAACGCCCCATCGCTTTGGCGCTTTGTTCCGTAATAACCAGAATCTCTCTTCTGAATTACGACAAGTTCCGGTGAGTGGTCAGGCCTTGCATTTTTTTCATCTCGAAGCGCTCCAGCCGTTTCTACTTGTTGCGTGCCCTCCGTCTCTATAGTACGAATTAGATAACAGGGGAATTCTTCACCTCCGCTGATGTTTCGCAAATTGACCGTTTGATTACAATTGAAACATCACAAAAGACGTTAGTTCCTTTAAAAACTCAAACAAAGCCCCGCTGTGGACATTCGGCTGAAACAGAAGTATCCATCCGTCACCCATGAATTTGTACATTTCCATTTCCATTTCCATGGGATCGGTTTTCCTGAGAAGAAATGTTTTTAGATTGACATGGAAATCCCGCCAAACAGTGAGATTATCGCTTCGCTTAAGGTCTTCGAGAATCGTCGTTGATGAACTAATGTCAAAAACTATGACGACTCTTCTTGCGGTCTCCGGCTTATCTTGCGCTCGTGTCATGCTATTGGCCTATTTCTCCCAAGAATGTCAGTTTATAAAGCCTGAAGAAATTAAAGGGCCGCCCTCGTTTTAACTACTTGCCAACCACGTCCTTCATGCCGACCGAAATCCTGACTTAAAGATCAGGATTTGGTGGCGGCGGTAGGACTCGAACCTACGACCTACGGATTATGAGATGGTAGGTCGAACTTAATTATCCGTGGTTCGATACGCCGCTTAATGGTAGGATGTTCCAGTTAACCCAGAAACTCTGGATCGTGGGAGTTTCGGTCCCGCGTTCCATATCTGCTTTACCCCAGATTGCCGATTCGCCTGCCGAGTCGGCTTTCTTTTTGTTTGCAGACAACCACAAGATGCATTAAGACAATCTTGGTTGTCAAATAAATTATTTGTGGCTGATAAGTACTGAGGTACCCCAGGCAGCCACTTTCTCCGGTGACTTCTTAGCAGCTATCGCCCGCGGCGCGGGATCGCCATGGGTTTTTTGTACCGCCTTGCGCTTTGCCGCCTCACTGATGTGTATATAGTGCTGCTGCATCTTGCGGGTCATGTGGCCAGCCATGGCCAGAAGAATGTGAATCGACATGCCATCTTCCGCATAGCGGGTACAGCCGGTGTGGCGCAGATCGTAGGGAGTAACCCAGGGCAAGCCGGCCGCGATGCGAATTTGATTCCAGGGATATTTGATCCCACTGACTGTCATTGGTCTATTGGGATCGAACTGATTTCGCACAACACGAAACGGCATGAGGTAGTGTTGTGGCGACCTGCTGCCAAGAGAGTTTGCGCGTTCGATCATCCGTTGCACCGCCCATACGGCTTCGGCCGTAAGTGGGATTGTCCGGATCCGGTACTTATTCTTTGCTGACTCGTTCCGCACCATGACAATGCCTGAGTCTGTGTTCACGTCACCGATTTTCAAGCTGCGTTCTTCTTTGGTGGAGAGCGTCGCGTGTATTCCCAGGACGGCGTAACAATAAACAAACTCAGATATTTCGCGCGCCTTGCGCAAGAACCAATCCTGCTCGTCGGGAGTGAGGGCCTGCGGAATATCTGACTCCACATGCTGAAGAGGCTCGTACTTCTCCTCCATTTGAGGCGTCCACACACCTGCCACTTTCATCACGCGAATGAGCATTGCGACTTCCTGATTGACCTTGTTGGGGTTTACCTCCCGCTGGGGATATGCCGCGATCTGCGCCTCGACAATGGCCAGCATCTCTGGGTTTTCCCGGACATCGTCTATTGAAACCTTCAGTTTTCTAGCTAGCCTCTTGGCAAAGCGTGGGAACAATTCTTCCGGTGTAGGACCTAGCAGTCCATTGGATCGATCCTCCTGATACTGGCGAAGGTGACCGAGATGGATTTCCCTGAGATTGAGCGGCAATTCCGGCGGTTCTACCGGCTGGGCAAAGAAGCGTGAGAGCGAATGCGCGTACTCAGCAAAATCCTGGAGGCTACGTGGGGAAACAAAGCGCGCGCCGCGGCTGCCGTTAAATTCGCGTGATTTAATCCACAAGGCGGCTGCTTCTGGAAATGCTGAGTCGCCGGCTATCTCCAGTTGCTCAGTGAAAGCCTTCGCGCGGCATGCGGGACAATCGCGGTGTCCAGGTGTATGATTCATTCTCTTTTCAACGGGGGGTTCTAACACCCCGTTGGGAAACGAACAATAATTCACCGTGGGTCGGCTGTCAAGAGAGCCACTTCACAATGTGCTGCCGTTTCCGGTTTTTGGAACAAAATAATTGACCATGTTCGCGACCACTTTTTTTGAGGGATTCTTAACTTTCATTGGGGTAGCTTAACCCTTGGAGGAGTCCCTGATGAAAAACAAACTGTACTTCGCTATCGGCATGTTGCTACTGGTAGGATCGTTTGCGCTTTCTAACCGTTCCACTCAAGCGTTCGCTGATGGAGGTAATCCAATGCCTCCCTGCCCACCGCATGGATGCACGTTGCCTCCCAGGTAGAGATAGCGCTTGGGATCTGTTTCTAGGAATTGTGGAGGAGGATCTCAAGTGAAAACATATCTGCACCTGCTCGATTACGTCCTCTGGATCGTCACGATCCTTTCCGAGTGCCTTTTGTTATTCGTGGCGGTCCGGGGGAGAGCCGGCCGCGCCTTGCCTCGTTACGTCTTGTATGTGGGATTCTTGTGCTTCCAGGCGTTGTTGCTGCTTGCCATATCTCAATTCCTCCCTTACACGTTTTACTTCTGGACGTACTACGCCGGCATGGCTGTGGAAACCTGCATGTTGATGGTCGTACTTTACGACATCTTCCGCGGCATCTTTGATCCATTGAACAGTTTGCCGGATAGAACCGTAGCAAAGCTAATCTCTTTCGTAGTTGTCATTTCAGCCGTCGCGATCACGCTTGCGCTTTGGGTCCCGGCCGTGAACAGAGACTCGGTCACCGTCTTAGTTCGCACCTTTCATCGGACAACCGGGTTTGTCGTGGCCCTCTCATTCTGGAGCCTGGTCATGTACGCCCGATCGCTGGGGATACCATGGCGGACGCGAATCGCTGGCATCACCGGTGGGTTCCTTCTTTATTTGAGCGTGAATACGTTTACGGTTGCCATGGTCGGGTTCGCCCCGCAGTCATGGTTTCCCTGGCTGGACCGTATTGGCAATGCGGCATTCATGGCCAGCCTCTTCGTATGGCTGGGCGCGGTCCAGCGCGAGGAAACGAAAGTGGAATTACCAACTCCGGAGGCGCTGCTGCAACTTCGCGCTACAGTGGAGCAAATACAGAATGCCGGCGGCAAACTAGCAGTGCAAGGAAAGACCAGGTGGCAAGCGGAATGAAACTAGAACGGCTGTTTCGGCGAATTAAGACCACATCGATTGAGGCTTTGATTGTGGCCGTCAAACCGGTGCGCTTCCCTGATGAGCAGCAAATCACCGCGGTTGAGGTCATCCGTCTCAAAAGCGAGATCCGGACAAACTGCGATCTGCTTCTCGAATACGTGCATGCGGTGCTGCCGGCCGCGGTGGCGTCCCCAGGGAGGCTCATCATCCTGAACCAGCTCCGCAGAGACATCTTCGAGGTGCGGAGCGAGTGTGGTAAAGTTTCAGTTAATTTTTTGCGGCCCAAGAACAAGAGAATTTTGTCACGGCTGCGCGCGGCTTACGAGGAGATGAGGCTGGCAGCGATCGTTGTATGCCAGCAGGAAGAGCCGGCGCTGATTGACAGTTTGACGGTCGCATTATGAGCACCCCCGAATGCCGAAACAAAAAAAGACGGTACGAGAGCGCCGCGAATCTGCGCTTTCCCACCTGGCCAGCGAGTACAAGGACACGCTGCACTACAGCGGCGAACTGCGCCGCGCCATTGACTGCTTCAGCGGTCCGATCCCGGATGATTCCCCGCATCGCTATCTGCGTCACGACAATGTAGGCGACGCGATTCTGTCTTACCTGGCGAAGGTGGCCAAGAGCAAATCGATCAAAGAGCTGGTGGCGGAACTGGAATCGGGCGGCTGCATCTTCGGCGTGATCAAAAGCCCAACGGAGATCGTTACCAAGGTGGTCAAAGCGTATATCCAGAGCGGCCGGCTGGTGTGGGCGGACCGGAAGCAAACCCTGGTGGGACTGCCGGAAAAGAAGAGTTAGTACGTGCGGCAATTCTGGACGCAACGGTAAGACGACAGGCTAAGACTAACGTCATTGCGCGTCAGTGCTTGCTCAGCT
>DATBVH010000583.1:0-5066 GCA_036515395.1 Candidatus Angelobacter sp. | reverse complement strand
TTGTCTTAAGGACAAGCACCCCAGAAGCATCATTGGCATTTCGATCACCGCTGCGGAATACATCTTTGAACTGCTTCGATTTGGGCAACTCCCGCAGCATGTTTTCGTAGATCGCATTAGAGAAGCTCGGATCAAGCGTTGTGGCGCCGGGATCAACTCTATCTACCTGCACACTCCATTTCTGCCCATCCAGGGATTCCTGTGGTGCATTTTGTACTGGGGACGGATCTACTAATTGGGGGATCTGTACGCCGTGTGCCCTCAGAGCGTCCTTGAAAGCCTCGCTCTGCCCTTTGCCCAGGCGGAAGATGGCACCGTGAAAGCCACCGCTGCTGTCGCGATACTCAATGGTCAGGGTGTCATACTTTTTATGCGAGAAGAGGCTTACCACGCGGCCGCCGCTGTAAGGAATTGCGGCTTTGCCCAGCATCATTAGCACGCCGCCCACCTGCTTGTTTTGCTCGCCAAGAGATACGTTCTGAACAGAAGCTATGCTCACGTGTGCAGCGGAGTTGCCGTCCCGCTGAAAACTCAGATCATCGTGATCAATTGACAGATCTCCGCGGGCATTGCGCCGCGCATCTTCAAATCCCAGAACATGCGTGACGTGTATGGAAAGCGGCACGTCCATAGAAGGCGACGCGACTGAAGTTTGAGGTTGGCTTTGTCCGTTGGCAGTCGCGATTAGCAGTGCCAATAAAATCAGCAGAGCCAATCCACCCCTCAGCAAGAGAGATGTACGGATACTGTCTATTGACGTTTCATTTCGATGATTCATCATTCGTTGTCTCCGGGATTACTAAAAGCAATAACGATGCCAAACTGAATCAGCAAATAGCTGAACGCTCTTTTTTGCTCGCTAGGTTCGTAAGTGCGTAATAAACGCTAGGACATCTGAAAATAAAGAACGAGTCGCTATCCTGCTGTTCGGTTCGCCGCGCACCCGCGGGCTATTGTGTTGCCCGCCCTTCGGCAGCACGCCCGGCTATGGGCACAGATCAGCTTGTATAGGACGCGCAGCGACATTATTTGTTGCTCGCCAGTTGTGCCGAAGCTGTAGCAAGAAGCTTGTTAATGGCCAGGTCCATGGTCTGATTCATCTGGGCCACAACTCCAGGTATATTTCGTTGAGAAACGTTTCCGACTTCGGAAACGGTATTGCTCCAGACCGTTGTCCCAGTCGACACCCTAGTGATCTGCGCGGACATTGCAACCTCCACCTTGACGCCACCTTCGTAGTCCAGTTCCTCCAGTTTTTCCAGTTGGCCGCTGAAGAGATACTCAACATCAGTCCGCCCGCCGTACGTGGAGACCGTCGAAAATTGACCGCTGGCGCGCAAATGATCGATGACTGCGCTGGTTACAGTTTTGCGTGGATCTGCAGCCCAACGGTGATATTCGTAGAAACCAATTTGCTCCGGCGTGCTTCTGTAAACAATGGGACCCTGCCGCAGATAAGCCGGCGACTGGAATTCCCGCACCTCGATTGAGGTACGAATTTCCTGCGCAGGCGGGTCCGGTGCAGGAGGCAGGTTGAGCGTGTAATACGATGGATATCGTATCCGGCTGCAGCCAGCCAGAGTGAATATCAGCGCGAGTACGAATGCAAGGGTTATCAAAAATCTCTTCATATCAATTCTCCTCTCCGGGGCCAAATGGCTATTTGGGGACCTTGCGGTCTTAGGGTTGGGGGACCTTGCGGTCCTCGGGTTGCTTGATACGGATGAGACTCCAGGGGCGCTGCTTCAATGAGTCGGTGAACTGATTGAGGTTGTCGGTCGCCTGGCGCAAATTGTCTACTGTGTCGCCGATTTTAGAGTCGTTGCTCCGCACCATGATTTGCATGGACTGAAGCAGGCCGTCGGCTTGTTTTATAACGTTCTGCAAATCAGCGAGATCTTTTACCACCGGGCCGCGCAGATCGGTGACTGTGCCGTTCACATTTTGAATGGTGTCATCCGCATGCTGGCTCATCGTCGCCAGTTGCTCTGTGATGTGCTGAATCTTTGGGCGTTCTTCGGCAATCAGTTGGTCAACGTTGTTCAGAATCGCTTGGACTTTTTTCTGAGTCGGCGGCCCGGATATCGCATCCAGATTCGCGAGCAGATGGTGCACGCCGCCGCTGATATCGCCAAGTTCTCCCTGCGCCTCGACGATCAGCGCATTGGCGCTATCCGCAACATTTGCCATCTTGCCGGCGATCTCATCCAAACTGATGCTCTCTTTTGAGGGGATCGTTGCGCCGGGAGGAAGCTTTCTGGAGTCATTGCTGCCGGTTGTGATCGACAGCGCAGCGCTGTTCATAATGCTAACGAGGCCCAGCTTAGCCACGGATTTTTCATTGAGCGGAGTACCGTCCTTAACTTCCAGGAGAATTTCGATCTGCGTGGGATCCTCGGACCATGGGCGCACGGCCGTAACTGTTCCCGCATTGATTCCTCCATAGAGGACAGAGGCCCCAGATTGCAGTCCGCCGGCATAGCGCAGGTAAGTGCGATACGGTACGGTGCTTCCACCGAACTGTGCGTGTAGCAGATAGATCACAGTAAACGTGAGCACCGCAAAGGAACTCAGGACAAAAGCGCCGACTTTAGCTTCCTTACTCATGACTTTGCTCCTTGATTTTGCACGTATTGTTCCAAATAGGCGGCCATGGCCGGCGCATGCACCGGGTTCTCCGCTGTGCGGTTGAGGAAGATCTTCACATTTGGATCCTGGCTTGCCTGTATCTCTTCTTTTGTGCCGACCGCGAGCAGCTTTCCATCGAAGAGCATGGCAATCCGGTCAGCGATGCGGAACGCGCTGGGCAGTTCGTGGGTAACAACCAGGGCAGTTATCTGAAGAGCATCTTTGAGAAACAAGATGAGCTCATCCAGTTCTCCCGCCACGATCGGATCCAGGCCAGCTGACGGCTCATCCAACACCAGGATCTCAGGATCAAGCGCGAGCGCCCGCGCAACCGCCGCGCGTTTCTTCATGCCGCCTGAGAGCTCCTGCGGGTACAGGTCTCCGAACTGCGCCAGCCCCACCACTGACAACTTCGTCCAAACCATCAGGTCAATAATGCTGGGAGCCAGTCGCGTGTGCTCGCGCAGATTCAGCGCGACATTTTCTTTAACCGAAAGCGAGTTGAACAAAGCCCCGCCTTGAAAGGCCACGCCCATGGCGCGGCGGGTTTTATTTAATTCAGCTTGCGAGCAGCGTGTTATGTCCGTGCCTTTGATGGAGATGCTGCCCGATCTGGGCCGAGCAAGGCCAAGAATTTGCCGCAATAATGTGCTCTTTCCGGAGCCGCTGCCTCCCAGCAGCACCATGACCTCGCCCTGTTTGATGTCAAGGTTCAGGCCGTCAAGGACTCGCCGCCCATCATATTCCACTACCAGATCGCGAACAGAAATGATTGCCATTAGACTTTTCCTATGAAATAGAAGATGGTAGTGAAAACCGCGTCAGCGACGATCACCAGGAAGGTTGACCGCACGACTGCGGTGGTTGCGGAGCGACCCACTGCATCGCCTCCCCCGTGTACGCGAAATCCCTCCAAACATCCGACTTGAGCAACAATGGTGGCAAAGGCCAGGCTCTTGAGCATCCCCATGGCAAGGTCACGCAGTTGGATCGAGGACATCACGTAATGGAAGTAGAGCGGCAAGGCAAGGTGAGTGCTGAAGAGCATGAATAACCCACCGGCAAGAATGCCGAAGAAGTTTGAGACGATTGTGAGGCAGGGGACTGCGACCATGGCCGCCAGGTATTTTGGCGCCAACACAAACTCCACCGGCTCGAATGCCATGACCTTGAGCGCATCGATCTCTTCGGTGACTGTCATAGTGCCGATCTCCGCTGCGAAGGCGGAGCCAGAGCGTCCGCTGACAGCGATCGCCGTAAGCAGCGGACCCATCTCACGCGTGAAGCCCACTGCGACCAAATCTACGACGAAGCGCAAAGCGCCGAACCGCCGCAGCTCAGATGCTCCTTGCATAGCCAGAATGAATCCAGAGCACATCGCAAGAAGGGCAACCATGGGCAATGCGTTAACTCCAATGTCAAGCATCTGGTGAACGGCTGCTCGCCACCGATGGCGATTCCCAACCAGGGGAAGGGCTGCGCGCATCGCACGCAAAGTGGCCCACAACTGAACGTTGAGGCTGCCAAGATACTCGAGGTAGTTGAGGGTTCTTTTGCCGGTAATTTCTAAGATATTGGCCATCAAACCACCTCACAGTGAGACTGCACAACCGTTTGGCTGCTTCCATTGAATAAAGACAGGATGCCCATAAATTGAAATACTCGAAGCAATGCATCGTGCAAGCCCTGCAACTTCAGCCCGGTTTTACAGGCGTGCGCAATTTTGAGCGCTTCAATCAGGGTGGCAACAGCGGAGCTGTCGATGTGCGTAACTGCAGAAAAGTCGACGCTTACCACCTTGGAGCGGCGACTCTCCAGGAGCGAAAGAAGTTGGTCGCGAAGAGCCGGGGAGGAGTCAATGTCGATGGGACCGGACAGGCATACTAGTGAGCCATCTTCGCTTTCAATAACGTTGATGTCCAGCTTGCCAGCGGTTTCGGCGTTGCTATGCAGCAGAGATTCAGCAACTTGGCGCATTTCGATATCCTCATGGTTGAGAGCGGTGAAGAGTTCTTTGTGAGCGTCGGAATTTCGCCGGGCGCGCCATTCCAGATGGCAAAAGAAAAGGTAAACGGCATCTGGCTGCGGTTTCATGGGAGCACGCTCGTATCTTTCCCCGGTTCAACCGCGCCCGGTCTCTCTGAAATTTGTAGTTGCAGGTCTTCGCATACCGAGCGGGCGTACACGTGGTCAGCAACAAACGTGGCGCCAAGCCGACCCAGCCACAACAACACTTGCTCGCCGAACGAATCGACAAACGCCACGTCAGAAAGATCAACGATGATTGACGGTGGAAGCCGCCGATGAGCGAGAGCAATCCTTGCATCCTCGGCAAAGGGACCGACCATCCGGCCACACAGCCGAACGGTGAGTGCGCCATTCCCATTGTCACTAAACTCAACACGCAGCATGGTGTATCACCCCCAAGGCGTGAGTTC
>DATBVH010000582.1:0-6094 GCA_036515395.1 Candidatus Angelobacter sp. | reverse complement strand
AGGCGGCCCGGCGGTTGGCACGCCGATAACAACTGTGATCAATTTCACAGCCACGGCCAATTGAGTTTTTTAGTATCAGGGTTCTTTTTTTGAATAACGAATTTTGAACGAATTGAGGAGAGGAACAACCATGAAGAAAGTAATGCTCTTAACCATCTTTGCGGCACTGATGATGATTTCTTCAGCGGCCGTTGCACAAACAACCGCCAGCGGCACACTCACCGTGACTGCCACTGTAACAGGCAGCATCAACCTGGTTTTCAACTCTGACGCTTCCGGTCTGGCGCTTTCAAGCGGCGCGGGCACAAACGCCGCCACACTGGCATTCGGCAACGTGTCGGCTTTTGGCGCGATTTCGGCCGGCATTGTCCGCAGCACCACCGCGAGCAACTTCACAGTAAGCTCAGCAGTTGATGTGCTGGTCACAAAGACCAACTCCGCCAGCGCGAATTACACTTTGAAAGCCCAGTTGGGCTCAGCGGACGCAGTGAACACCTGGGCCGTCGGCGGCGTAGCAGTTACGAACGCTGCGCAGTCCACGCTGACCGCAACCGGCACGTATGCCGCAAACAGCAATTTCCCGGTTGCCATCACCGTGCCTTTCACCACGGCCAGCGGAACCCTAATCAGCAACACCATTAATTACGTTGCGACAGCCAATTAAGGGTTTAATGGGATTTGCCGCATAGAAAGACTGGGATAGATAGATGGATTAGAGCTGGGCGGGAGGTGCGAAATCGGGCTGCGTTATGTCCTGCTGTTGTTGCTGTCAGGTTCCTCCCTCATGACCGACGGGTGGGCACAACGCAAGACTGCGACAAAACGCACCTCCAGCGCCATTTCTATGAAGTCTGCAAGTGAAGGGGCAATCTCAGTGAGTTTTGTAAGCGCGCCGGATGGCGCCGCCTTGACCGGCGGAACCTCCGGCCAGCGCAGCCTAAATTTGGGGACCGTCTCAAACGCAGGCGGCGCCCAGACCGCAAACGTCCAGATGCAGAAATTGCCTGGGCGCTTTGTTGTTTCCACGCGATTCGGCATGAGCATCCAGGCCGGATCGCAAACCGCAACCACCGCTGCCGTGCTGGCCGCGCTTACCATACCCGATCCGGCGTATACATTCCGGCTGGACGGGATCACGCTGCAAACCGTCCCCCAATTGCTGCAGGGCCAGGCAAAGACGGGGACCACCGTGATGCATCGCCTGGAAATTGAAGTACCCACATCTCTTACGGAGAAGAATTCTCAACTGAACAATGCAATTATTTTCCAGGTTATTCCGAACTAGGTTAGCTCGAATTGCCGCACAGGGATTGCTGCTTGTGTGCTTTGGTCTGTTTTTTCAGCCGGCTTGCATGAGCGCGCAGGCGGCAGCTGCTGCGTCTTCGCAAAATTCTTCCGCAGTTGCGGCTCCGCTTACACCAGCAGAAAAACCTTCGATTTCACTGAGCCCCGCCGTGGTGATGGCCAAAGGAACTTTCGGCCAGACTCTGTCGCAGACGCTGACGCTCACCAATCAAACCGCGCGCGACTTCGCCTTTGAAATGGTGGCGGAAGATGTAGTCATTAAAGATGGCAAGCGCGTTTTTGTTACAGCAGGTGAAACGCCCAACAGCATTGCCGCCTCCGCGGTGTTCACACAAAAGACGGTGCTGGTAAAGCCGTTCTCTTCCATTTCAGTAGATGTGCGGCTGACCCTGCCGGCAGAAACAAATATTCGCGCCGTGGTGGCAATGTTTCGTGGAACAGACAAGCTGCCGACTTCTTCCGGCGCGGTCGGTATGACGGCTTCACTGGGCGCGCTGATCACTTTCAATCTTACGGACAACGTAAAGCTAAAGCCTGAACCGGTTCGTGTAATTCCGGCGAGCGAAACGGCGAACATGAAAATCGCGCAGTGGATTTCCAACTCTGGCACCGAGCCGGCGCTGCCGGAAGGCGCAGCGGCGGTGTTGAGCTCCAGCGGGGCGCTGGTCGGCAAGGCGATTTTTGATCCGCAGCGGCTGCTGCCGGGCGAGCGCCTGGAGTTTTCCGCTGAGTACCCCGGTGAACTGCCTACGGGAAACTATCGTGCGCTGTGCTCATTTCAGTTTGAGGGCAAGACGCAGACCACGGAAGCGGCTTTCGAAATCAAAAAATGAAACGATGCTGGAGCCTTGTCTTATTAGCAACCGCCTGCTGTCTGGCGGCACAAGGACAGACTCCGCTTTCCGTTGCCTACCAGAAGACTGTGCAACTACCCGTGGCGGGCGCAACCGCCGCTTACTCACTCGATCCCAACATTGCTGACGCCACTGCCACAAACGGCGTGGTGGAAATAGTGGGCAAAGCGCCGGGTTCCACCAATATTATTATTGTCACTTCAGCCGGAGCGCAGACGCTGGCGGTGACCGTGCCTGTTCCGCCTCCCATACTGCCTCCGGGATTTGAGCCGCCGGAGCGCCAGGGCACCGGCGAGAGCGGCACATATGAATTTCGCTACAACTCAGATCCCAGCCAGATCACAAACTCGATTGAGATGAAGCGGACGCAGGGACAGTCGTTCACGCGGCTGCAGGTGATCAATGCCAACCTGTTTTCGGCATCGGGATCGACCTCGGCCATCGGCTTCCCATTGCTGGCGTACCAGATCAGCCGGCCTGCCACGGACATAACTTTCGTGGACAAGAACGTGCTGAACTCGCCACTCACGCTCGATGGCTTTCTGGTGCGCGGCTTTCACATGCGCCAGGGCCCATGGGAGTTTCATGGCGGGTTTACTTCCATCGCCACATTTCAAGGACTTTTTCTTTCCACCGATCGCGAATACACAGCGGGTGTAACAAGAGTGTTTCGTATTGATGACGTGAATTCTCTGGAAGCCAACGCATATTATTTTCAAAATGCTGACAGCCAGCGCACTTTCGCCAGCAACGGCGCGGTTGGATCAGTGGTGTACCGGCGCAAGCTCAGTGACAAAGGACATTTCCTGGCTGAACTGGGCATGAGCCACGGCTTTGGTTTTGCCACGCGCGCCACCTATGACGACAAGCGCAACCACCTGCTGGGCAATTTTCATATACAGTCGCGCAACTTCGCTTCGCTGGCGGTAAACAACCAGCACGGAACTTTTGCCGACCTGAACGCCAGCCGCAAGTTGACGGAGCGTCTTTACGCCAGTCTTGACCTGAACCAATCGAATTACAATCTGCTCACGCTGAGCCAGAATACGTTTACTACCAGCAGCTTGCTGAACTTCAAGCTGAACCAAAACTTCTCAATAAACGGCGGCGGAGCATATGCCAGGTTTCAATCCAAAATTCCTGTTGGACCGGCGATCACCACGGTGAACTTGCCTGCGGGCGTGGATTATTCAACCCGGCATTTTGGAACGGGCTTTGAGTACCAACGCACCATCAACATTGAAGGTGGAGGCGGAGGAAACGACTACGCTGTGAATGCGCGCGCTTCCGCCGGAAGATTTCAGCTCAGCGGCTTCTACCGGCATGACGTTCAGGTGCCCACGCTGGCCGCCATCTTCTCGCAGGTGCCGGGGCTGCAAGACGCGCTGGACCGCGCGGGAATTGTTGCGTCCACGCCGGAGCAGCTTGCCAGCCTGCTGCAGAACACCGCGATCCTGCAACTCCTGGGGTTTACCAACGCGTTCGTCGTGAACCTTGCTCCGTCACGCAATGACCTGAACGCCGCGGTGAGTTGGATGTCGCACAGCCAGAACCGCCGCAAAATTGACCTGAGTTATTTTGATAGCGATACCGAGCTGTTGCAGGGACACTTCATATTAAAGACGGCCACGCTCAGCTACTCGCAGCGGCTGAAGTCGACGAATGACATTGTGGGCTCCGCCGCCATGGTGCAGACCACGAACAACGGCGTGACCTCAACGCATCCGCTGTTCAGCATTTCCATCCAGCACAGATTTTTCACGGTGCCCACGCTTCTGCTGCCGGGACGCCACGGAATAATCCAGGGTCACATCTTCCGCGATGACGATTCTTCCGGACTGTACAACGCGCAAATGCCAACCATGGGCGGGGTTGAGGTGCGGCTGGATGAAGACCGCGTGACGCGCACGGATTCCAGCGGCTATTATGCGTTTCATCATGTACCGTTCGGCGTGCATCGCGTGGAGGCGAAGCTGCAGAGCGATGAGCCATTTTTTTACACCACGGATTCACCTGCCACGGTAGACATGAACGCCACGGCGGATTTCGGGATCAACTTTGCCAAAGGACAGATCTTCGGTTTCCTGCTCAACGATGCGGGCACCGGCATCAACGGAATCACCGTGGAATTGAAAGGCGAGAAAGTCACGCATCGCGTGCAGACCGGCGTGAATGGCAAGTTCGCTTTTACCGGGCTAACTCCCGGGAATTATTCAGTGGCCACGCTGGCGGATTCTTATCCTCCGGGGTATGCGTTGCAGGACCTGGCAGCCCAAACCGTAGAAGTGGAATCAGGCAAGCCGGCAAGCACGGAATTTAAGGTGAAAGCGCTGCGGTCGATCGCGGGGCGCGTGATGGTCTATGACAAGACGACGCTGCAAACTGTTCCGCTGGTCGGAGCCGTAGTTCGGCTGAAAGAAGTGTCACTTGAAACTAAGACCGGGGAAACAAAGACCGGCCCGACCGGCGCATATATCTTCCGCAATCTGGCGGCGGGAACGTACACGGTTGCGATTGAGAGCGATGGCAAAGAGATTTCGCGGTCGGTGGTAGTCTCGGCGAGTCCGGTGAGCATTCGCGATGTGGATTTGAACGCGGGGACGAAGGAAGCGCCTAAACCGTGATGCTAATACGTCTTGCTGAAATCGATTGGCAGCCGGTTTCTCGCGTCCAACTTATCTGCTGGACTACCTTCTACGTACTCCTGTTGTTCTATCTCGGGCTGAACTGGGGCCAGTTGACGCTGCTCGATAACGTCCATCTTCCGATCCATGAAGGCGGGCATTTGCTTTTTGGCTGGCTGGGCGAAACACTCGGACTTTGGGGAGGAACGCTGCTTCAACTGCTGGTCCCTGCACTGCTGGCGGTCAGCTTTGCCGTGCGCCGCGAACTTCCCGGCACAACGTTCTGTGCATTTGCCTTCTTCCATAGCCTTACTGGCGTCGCCACGTACATGGCAGATGCGCTGCGGCTTGAACTGCCATTGGTGACTGTCGGCGGCGCCGGCGACGAAGCGGAGCATGACTGGGTTCGAATCTTTTCCAGTCTGGGAGTTCTGCCGCACGCGATCCAGATCGGGAACTTCACACGCTTGATGGCATGGGCAGGAATGGTGGGAACGGTAGCGTGGTTTGCATGGAGGAGTTCGCGGGAAACTGCGGAAGTCTAAAAGAACCAGTACACCGACCGGGCCCTGCTGGCTCACGCCATACCGCAGCAGAGCAGTTCCCTCACCCACTCCACCCCAAAACGCGCAACATCGGCGCGCTGTGGGGGGCCCCGGCTGCGGTCTCACCAGTGGCTCGACCTCGGAGTTCGGGATGGCATGTTTCAGGGGGTGAGAGCGACGGACAAGGCAAATCTCAATTAATATAGTGAGGATGAGATCTGCAGGGGCCCGGTACGGCGTAAGGATATTTTAAAATGTGTTGAGTGATTGAGTATGGAAAAAGCCAAGATTGCAAAATTTGAAGAGCTCCTCAACAAGAAACGCGAGGAGCTGCGCCGCAGCCTGAGCCGCACACAGGAAGAGCACAATGAGGCCCAGGATTTTGGGCGCGATGAAGGCGACCGCGCTACGGCGTCGCTCTCCAAGGAAATGACGTTCCGGCAAAAGGCGCAGGAACGCGGCTTGCTGCAACTGGTAGAAGCGGCGATTGGCCGCGTCAACAACGGGACATTTGGCGAATGCATGCATTGCGGACAGGACATCAGCGTGAATCGATTGACGGCGGTGCCGTGGAGCCGATATTGCGTCACCTGCCAGGAACTGATTGTTGAGCAGCAGTGAACAAAGCAAGATCGGGTGATCACGCGTGATCGGAAAGGCAAACCCCTTACCGCGGATTTACGCGGATGATCGCGATCAGAAACCGGAAAACTCTTAACCACAGAGAAGTTCCCTTAACCTTTTCGGAAAATTGCGGCCGAGGCCT